>JAOUMY010000010.1 GCA_029881255.1 Gammaproteobacteria bacterium
TGCCAGGTGACAACGTGAACATGAAGGTCGAGCTAATCGCCCCGATTGCAATGGAAGAAGGTCTGCGCTTTGCGATCCGTGAAGGCGGTCGTACAGTAGGTGCAGGTGTTGTTGCCAAGATTTTTGAATAAAATCGTTGGTTTAAAATGGGTTGAGGCGGTAACATGTGTTGCCGTCTTGGTTCGAATGTGAGATGAGCGCTTTGCTCTCTCGTGTAAAAGGTATAGGCCAGTAGCTCAATTGGCAGAGCGGCGGTCTCCAAAACCGCAGGTTGGGGGTTCGATTCCCTCCTGGCCTGCCATTATTCAGGTGGGATACTTAATCAATGGCGGACCGAATTAAGCTGATAGTCGCGTTACTTCTTGTGGGTGGCGGTGTCGGTGCGTTTTATTATTTCTCAGATCAGTCGTTGCTGGTGCGCGTGCTGGGTCTGCTCGCAATTATCGGTGTAGCAGTTGCCATCGCGTTACAGTCTGATGCAGGTCGTGGTGCGTGGGCGTTCTTTAAAGAAGCGCGCACTGAAGTGCGTAAGGTAGTATGGCCAACACGGCAGGAGACCTCTACAACGACGTTGATGATTTTTGCTGCGGTTATCGTGATCGGGTTGTTCCTGTGGGGAGTGGATACTCTGTTGTTGTGGGGTGTTCAGGTATTGACCGGACAAGGGAGTTAGTGCGTATGGCACTGCGTTGGTATGTGGTACATGCCTACTCTGGCTACGAGAATCATGTAAAAAAATCCCTGGAAGAGCGTGTTGCTCACAGTGGAATGGAAGATAAATTTGGTCAGATCCTTGTGCCGACGGAAGAAGTCGTCGAAATGCGCGAGGGACAAAAGCGCCGTAGTGACAGGAAATTTTTCCCTGGATATGTGCTGGTGCAGATGGATCTCGATGAGGAGACCTGGCACCTGGTTAAGAGCGTGCCTCGTGTTATGGGGTTTATTGGCGGTTCCGCCGATCGTCCTGCGCCAATTACTGAAAAAGAAGCCAATGCCATTCTTCAGCGTGTTGAAGAGGGTGTTGATAAGCCGCGTCCGAAGATACTCTTTGAGCCGGGCGAGGTGGTACGTATTACAGATGGTCCGTTCAATGACTTCAATGGTGTTGTTGAAGAAGTGGACTACGAAAAGTCGCGGTTGCGCGTATCGGTGTTGATCTTTGGTCGTTCAACGCCGGTTGAACTTGAATTTGGTCAGGTCGAGAAAGGTTAAATTTTCTCGCCCTGGTATTTTCATCGGGGAGCTGATTCCGGTTATGCCGGGGAGATTGGCGCTATCACCCAATAAGGAGTAAATCATGGCTAAGAAAATTCAAGCCTATATTAAATTGCAGGTGAAGGCCGCTCAGGCCAATCCCAGTCCGCCTGTTGGTCCTGCTTTGGGTCAACACGGTGTTAACATAATGGAGTTCTGTAAGGCATTTAATGCTCAAACACAGGGCATGGAGCCGGGTTTGCCGACTCCAGTTGTTATTACAGTTTACAGTGATCGTAGTTTTACCTTTATTACAAAGACGCCTCCGGCCTCTGTAATGATCAAAAAGGTGTTGGGTCTGAAATCGGGCTCGAAGACTCCAGGTCGTGAAACGATAGCCACTATCACTCGCGCACAGCTTGAAGAAGTAGCGAAAATTAAGGAGCCGGATATTACAGCGGCTGACATGGACGCGGCAGTGCGTACAATCGCAGGTAGTGCCCGTTCCATGGGTATCAAGGCGGAGGTGTAAGATGGCTAAGTTATCTAAGCGCGCAAAAGCGATTCGTGAAAAAATTGAAGCTGGCAAGGTTTATGGCTTTGAAGAAGCTGTTTCCGTGCTCAAGTCTCTGCCACCGGCGAAGTTTGCTGAATCTATCGACGTGGCGGTTAACCTTGGCGTAGATCCTCGTAAATCTGACCAGGTTGTACGTGGTTCTACAGTATTGCCTAACGGTACAGGTAAAACTGTTCGCGTGGCGGTATTTACTCAGGGTGCAAATGCTGAAGCTGCTAAAGCGGCAGGAGCTGACATCGTTGGTATGGAAGACCTGGCTGACGAGGTTAAAAAGGGCAATATGAATTTTGACGTGGTTATCGCTTCTCCTGATGCGATGCGCGTTGTTGGTATGTTGGGTCAGATTCTTGGTCCGCGTGGTCTGATGCCTAACCCAAAGGTTGGCACTGTTACGCCTGATGTGGCGACTGCGGTCAAGAATGCTAAGGCTGGTCAGGTACGTTACCGTACTGACAAGGCAGGCATTATCCACTGCTCTATCGGTAAAGTTGGCTTTGAGGCCAATGCGTTGAAAGAAAACCTGGCAGCACTGTTAGGTGATCTTCAAAAGGCAAAGCCAAGCACTGCGAAGGGCATTTATATGCGTCAGGTTACGGTGTCATCTACGATGGGGCCTGGCTTGCAAGTGGAAATCGGCTCAATAATGTAAAGGCTTTGGGTTTCACTGCGCAAGCAGTGAAACCGTCAAAGACCGCAGGTGTCATGTTTTCATGACTTAATGGATTGCCGGCCTGCGTAGACGGGTGTTACCCAGAAACTATTCTCGGGTCCTCGTTAAAAAGGGGGCGCGTTATTTGTCAAGGTTTCACCTTGCCAGATTTTTCGTGCTTTATTTAGTAAGGCGATACCTCAGGAGGTAAGTCGCATGGCTTTATCACTCGAAGAGAAGAAAGCCATTGTTGCTGAAGTAAGTGGCGTAGCTGCAGATGCATTTTCTGCGGTGGCTGCTGAATATCGTGGTATCACAGTAGAGCAAATGACCGAGTTGCGCAAAGAAGCGCGCAACAGTGGTGTTTACCTGCGTGTAGTCAAAAACACTCTCGCTCGTCGTGCCATCGAAGGCACTGAGTTTGAGTGCATGAAGGACAGTTTGACTGGTCCTCTTATTTTGGCTTTTTCACAGGAAGACCCTGGTTCAGCTGCACGAGTTATTGAAAAGTTTTCCAAAGAAAACGACAAGCTCGTGGTGAAACTGGTTTCGATCGGCGGAAAATTGCTAGGCCCTCAGGATTTGAGGACTGTTGCAAGTCTACCAACCCGAGATGAAGCAATTGCTCAGTTAATGTCTGTGATTCAGGCGCCAATAGCCAAGCTTGCCCGCACGCTTAATGAAGTGCCTGGCAAACTGGTTCGTACGCTTGCAGCGGTTAAGGACGCCAAAGGCGCCTAACTTCACGTAACAGGTTTTATTTTATAGGAGAATATCAATGGCAGTTTCTAAAGAAGACATTCTGGAAACGATTTCAAACATGACTGTAATGGAAGTTGTGGATCTGATTTCCGCAATGGAAGACAAGTTCGGTGTAACAGCTGCTGCTGCGGTTGCGGTTGCTGCTCCTGCTGCTGGTGGTGGTGCCGCTGCTGCAGAAGAGAAGACTGAGTTTGACGTTGTAATGAGCAGCTTTGGCAGCAACAAGGTTGCCGTTATCAAGGCAGTTCGTGGTATCACTGGCCTGGGTCTGAAAGAAGCGAAAGATATGGTTGAAGGTGCACCTTCTACTATCAAGGAAGCCGCTTCTAAAGATGAGGCAGAAAGCATCAAGAAGCAACTCGAGGAAGCTGGGGCTTCTGTCGAGCTCAAGTAACTTCACGTTCATATGCGTGAGGCGCTTGTGCTTCGCATAATGGCTGGCGACGTTTTATGTCGCCGGCCTTTTTATGCTTGTACATGCCTGTAATTGGCGCATAGTCGGGCAAGCAAAGCGTGTTGCTAAGGCAGCATGAATTTATCTCTCTCAGGAATGGCAACGAGGCAGTCTAATGGCGTACTCTTTTACCGAGAAAAAAAGGATCCGTAAGGACTTTGGTAAACACCCTGACATTCTGGATGTTCCGTATTTACTCGCAATTCAGCTGGATTCCTATAAGGATTTCCTACAGCAGGAAACTGCACCGGACGGTAGAAATACAGTTGGTTTGCATGGCGCATTCAGTTCGGTTTTTCCCATCGTCAGTTATACCGGAACGGCGGCACTGGAATATGTAAGTTATCGTTTGGGTAATCCCGTGTTTGATGTGAAGGAATGCCAGCTACGCGGTCTTACTTATGCGGCCCCTTTACGAGTTAAACTACGCTTGGTTATCTATGATAAAGAAGCTGGTCCCGATGCCAAAGCAGTAAAAGATATTAAGGAGCAGGAAGTGTATATGGGCGAAATCCCGCTCATGACACGTAATGGTACCTTTGTTATCAACGGCACAGAACGCGTTATCGTATCGCAGCTGCATCGTTCACCGGGTGTGTTCTTCGACCATGATCGTGGTAAGACGCACAGCTCTGGTAAGCTGCTCTATTCCGCAAGAATTATTCCTTATCGTGGTTCATGGCTAGATTTTGAATTCGATGCCAAGGACTGCGTATTCGTACGCATAGACCGTCGACGCAAACTTCCGGCGACTATTCTTTTGCGTGCACTTGGGTATGACACCCAGCAAATGCTCGAAATGTTTTTTGAGACGGACACCTTTCATTTGTCGCAAGACGGCGTAGAAATCGAATTGATTCCTGAGCGTCTCAGAGGACAAATACTGAATTTTGATATTTTGTCACCCAAAGGCGATGTTATCGTCGAAGCAGGACGTCGTATCACTGCGCGTCATATTAAGGATATGGATGGCCTTGGTATGAATAAACTGACGTCGCCGGTTGATTTGCTGATCGGAAAGGCGCTTTTCCATGACGTCGTTGATGCTTCAACGGGTGAAGTTATCGCCGAGGCAAATGCCGAAATTACTGAAGAATTGCTGCAAAAGATGATTGATGCGAGTGTAAAAGATATTCGTACGCTCTACACCAATGATCTTGATCACGGTCCTTACATTTCTGAGACTTTGCGAGTCGAGCCGTCTCGCACTGAACAAGAAGCACAGGTTGAAATTTATCGCATGATGCGTCCTGGCGAGCCACCAACGAAGGAAGCTGCTCAGGCGCTGCTGCAGAATCTTTTCTTCTCATCAGATAGATATGATCTGTCTGATGTTGGCCGCATGAAGTTTAATCGCCGCGTGGGTCGCACGGAGATTGTCGGCGAAGGCACGTTATCCAATGAAGACATCATCGATGTATTGCGCGTATTGATCGATATAAGAAATGGTAGAGGAACCGTTGATGATATCGATCACTTGGGCAATCGCCGTATTCGTAGCGTTGGTGAAATGGCGGAGAATCAGTTCCGCGTTGGTCTTGTGCGTGTAGAACGTGCGGTTAAAGAACGTTTGAGTCTGGCTGAGTCCGAAGGACTGATGCCTCAGGAGCTGATTAACGCTAAGCCAGTTTCTGCTGCAGTGAAAGAATTTTTTGGTTCTAGCCAGCTTTCACAATTCATGGACCAGAACAACCCATTGTCGGAAGTTACTCACAAGCGTCGAGTTTCGGCACTTGGTCCAGGTGGTCTGACCCGCGAGCGCGCAGGCTTCGAGGTACGTGACGTACATCCGACCCACTATGGTCGCGTGTGCCCAATCGAAACACCGGAGGGTCCAAACATCGGTTTGATCAACTCTTTGGCGGTTTTTGCGCGTACCAACAAATATGGCTTCCTTGAAACGCCTTATCGCCGAGTTATCGACGGCAAGATAACTGCCGAAATCGACTATTTATCCGCGATCGAAGAAGGCGGCTATACCATCGCCCAGGCGAACGCTCCGGTAGATGGATCAGGATGCCTGACGGGAGATTTTATCTCTTGTCGTCTGCAAGGTGAATTTATGATGTCTACACCGGATAAGGTGCAGTACATGGACGTTTCGCCTAAGCAGATATTGTCAGTTGCTGCATCGCTGATTCCATTCCTCGAGCACGACGATGCTAACCGCGCTCTCATGGGATCGAACATGCAGCGTCAGGCTGTTCCTACACTCAAGGCGCAAACGCCTATGGTTGGAACCGGAATTGAAAAGACTGTTGCTATTGACTCTGGCGTAACAGTCGTTGCTGAACGTGGTGGCGTGGTGGACTCTGTCGATGCTGGCCGTATCGTTGTGCGCGTTAACGATGACGAAGCCATTGCAGGTGAAGCCGGTGTCGATATTTACAATCTGGTGAAATACAGCCGCTCGAATCAGAACACCTGTATTAATCAGACGCCGCTGGTCAAACCAGGCGACGTAATTGCGTGTGGTGACGTTCTGGCCGATGGCCCGTCTACCAGTTTGGGTGAGTTGGCGTTAGGCCAGAACATGCTGGTTGCGTTCATGCCGTGGAACGGCTACAACTTCGAAGATTCCATCCTCATCTCTGAGCGTGTTGTACAAGAAGACCGCTACACGACGATTCATATTGAAGAACTCACTTGTGTGGCTCGTGACACGAAGTTAGGCCCTGAGGAAATCTCTGGTGATATTCCTAACGTCGGTGAAGCGGCTCTATCCAAGCTTGATGAGTCCGGTATTGTTTACATCGGTGCGGAAGTAAAGCCGGGCGACATTCTGGTGGGTAAGGTTACGCCAAAAGGTGAAACCCAACTGACACCGGAAGAAAAGCTACTCCGTGCGATCTTCGGTGAAAAAGCACTCGACGTGAAAGATACCTCATTGCGCGTTCCATCTGGAATGAATGGTACGGTAATCGATGTTCAGGTATTCACCCGTGACGGTATAGAGAAAGATGCTCGTGCCAAACAGATCGAAGAAGCCGAATTGGCGAAATACCGTAAAGACCTTAATGACCAATACCGTATTCTAGAAGACGATACCTATATGCGTCTGGAAAAGATGCTCGTAGGTAAAACTGTTTCTGGTGGTCCTAAGGGATTGAAGTCTGGCAGTTCGATTGACGCGGCTTATCTCGCAGACCTTCCGCGTGATAAGTGGTTTGATATTCGTCTGAAAGACGATACCGCTAATGAGCAAATGGAAAAAACCGCAGAGCATCTCAAGCAACGCCGCAAAGATTTCGACGAAATGTTTGATGAAAAGCGTAAGAAGATCAGCAGCGGTGACGATCTTGCGCCAGGCGTACTGAAGATGGTTAAGGTGTATCTAGCCGTTAAGCGTCGTATCCAACCGGGTGACAAAATGGCAGGTCGACATGGAAACAAAGGTGTTATCTCCATGATCGTGCCTGTGGAAGATATGCCTTACGATGAATTTGGTGTTCCAGTTGATATCTGTCTAAACCCGCTAGGTGTACCGTCTCGTATGAACGTAGGACAGGTACTCGAAACGCATTTGGGTTGGGCGGCGAAAGGTCTGGGTATCAAGATCGGCCGCATGCTTGACGATGCACGCAATGCATCCGAGATCAAAGGTTTCCTCGGCGAGATTTACGAAAAGAACGGACGGGAACAGTCTATTAAAGACTTTTCTGACGAAGAAGTGTTTACGCTTGCGGAAAACTTACGCGACGGCGTACCGATGGCGACACCGGTATTCGGCGGTGCCGAGGAAAGTGAGATCAAAGCCATGCTACGGTTGGCCGATCTGCCAGAAACGGGTCAGACATATCTGTATGACGGTCGCTCCGGCGAAATGTTTGAGCGCCCTGTAACGGTTGGCTACATGTATATGCTCAAACTTAACCACCTGGTAGATGACAAGATGCATGCCCGTTCCACTGGTCCTTATAGTCTGGTTACTCAGCAGCCACTTGGTGGTAAGGCGCAGTTTGGTGGACAGCGTTTCGGAGAGATGGAGGTCTGGGCACTGGAAGCATACGGTGCGGCCTACACCCTCCAGGAAATGCTGACGGTCAAATCGGACGATGTAAACGGTCGTACCAAGATGTACAAGAATATCGTCGATGGTGATCACCGTATGGAAGCCGGTATGCCGGAATCCTTTAATGTACTGTTGAAGGAAATCCGCTCACTCGGCATCGATATCGAACTGGAACAAGAGTAGGCAACGGCGCTTATTGGGAGATTCGACCTTGAAAGATCTATTAAATTTACTGAAACAAGGCCAAGCTGAAGAGTTTGACAGCATACGCATCGGCTTAGCTTCGCCTGAGAAGATTCGTTCCTGGTCTTACGGTGAAGTGCGTAAGCCTGAAACGATTAATTACCGTACCTTCAAGCCAGAGCGTGATGGTCTTTTCTGCGCCAAGATATTTGGTCCGACCAAAGACTACGAGTGTCTGTGTGGAAAGTACAAGCGTCTCAAGCATCGCGGCGTTATTTGTGAAAAATGCGGTGTTGAGGTTACGTTGGCCAAAGTTCGTCGCGAGCGCATGGGGCATATCGAACTTGCGAGCCCTGTTGCGCACATCTGGTTCTTGAAGTCATTGCCATCCCGTATGGGCTTGTTGCTCGACATGACTCTCCGTGATATCGAGCGCATTCTATACTTTGAAGCGTTTGTGGTAATTGAATCGGGCATGACAGATATGCAAACCGGTCAGTTGCTCTCTGATGAAGCGTATCTTGATGCCATCGAACAGTGGGGCGATGAATTCACTGCCAAGATGGGAGCAGAGGCGATACACGACTTGCTAAAGACTATCGATACGCCAGTTGAGATTGCCAAGATTCGCGACGAAATCGCAGCGACTAATTCAGAGACCAAGCTCAAGAAGTTATCCAAGCGCCTGAAGTTACTTGAAGCTTTGGAAGAATCAGGAAATAAAGCTGAGTGGATGGTAATGAGTGTATTGCCAGTGCTTCCACCGGAACTGCGCCCATTAGTACCGCTAGACGGTGGACGTTTCGCGACTTCGGATTTGAATGATTTGTATCGTCGCGTTATTAACCGTAATAACCGTCTCAAACGTCTACTTGATTTGAACGCGCCTGACATTATCGTGCGAAATGAAAAACGTATGTTGCAGGAAGCGGTTGATGCCTTGTTGGATAACGGTCGCCGTGGACGTGCCATCACTGGCACTAATAAGCGCCCGTTGAAATCACTCGCCGATATGATCAAAGGTAAGCAAGGTCGTTTCCGTCAGAACCTGTTGGGTAAGCGTGTCGACTATTCCGGTCGTTCGGTTATCGTGGTTGGACCTACGCTGCGTTTACATCAGTGCGGTCTGCCTAAGAAGATGGCGCTTGAATTGTTCAAGCCGTTTATTTTTAGCAAGCTTGAGCGTCGCGGCCTGGCCACGACGATTAAAGCAGCCAAGAAAATGGTAGAGCGTGAAGGCCCAGAGGTTTGGGACGTACTCTCGGATGTCATCCGCGAGCATCCAGTTCTTCTGAACCGTGCGCCGACGCTGCACCGTCTTGGTATTCAGGCTTTCGAACCAGTGTTGATCGAAGGTAAAGCAATTCAGTTACACCCCTTGGTGTGTGCTGCCTATAACGCTGACTTTGACGGTGACCAGATGGCGGTCCACGTACCGTTGTCAATCGAAGCGCAGCTTGAAGCGCGTACCTTGATGATGTCATCTAATAATGTTCTTTCGCCTGCTAACGGCGAACCGATCATCGTGCCTTCTCAGGACGTTGTACTAGGTTTGTATTATATGACCCGCGATCGCGTTAATGCGCGTGGTGAAGGTATGTTGTTCTCCAATCCTACCGAGGTGCATCGTGCCTACCATTCGGGCATGGTTGATCTGCATGCTCGCGTAAAGGTGCGTATCACCGAGATCATTGAAGACGAGAACGGTCATAAGCAGGAAGTTAAACGCGTGGCTGACACAACTGTCGGGCGTGCGCTTTTGAACGATGTAATGCCAAAAGAAATGCCATTTGAACTGGTTAATCGCAGTTTGACGAAAAAGGCAATCTCAGGGTTGATCAATCAGTGCTATCGCCGATTAGGCCTTAAAGCAACGGTATTGTTTGCGGACAAGCTGATGTATACCGGTTTTGCTTACGCAACTCGCTCTGGCGTGTCTTTTGGCGCCGAGGATATGGTTATTCCTGAAGAAAAGGACAAGATCCTGGGTAAAGCCGAGGAAGAAGTTAAAGAGATTGAAAATCAATACGCTTCCGGTCTCGTTACCAATGGCGAACGTTATAACAAGGTTGTCGATATCTGGTCGCATACCAATGACCAGGTTGCCAAAGCGATGATGGAAAAGTTGGGCTACGAATATGTCCAAGATAAAGAAGGAAAAGCGGCTCGTCAGGAGTCATTTAATTCCATCTTTATGATGGCCGATTCAGGAGCTCGCGGTAGTGCGGCACAGATTCGACAGCTGGCCGGTATGCGTGGTCTCATGGCCAAGCCAGACGGATCTATTATCGAAACGCCAATTACTGCGAACTTCCGTGAGGGGTTAAACGTTCTCCAGTACTTTATCTCTACTCACGGTGCTCGAAAGGGTTTGGCTGATACGGCATTGAAGACAGCGAACTCAGGTTATTTGACACGGCGTCTGGTGGATGTTGCCCAGGATTTGGTCGTAACTGATTTTGATTGCGGTACGAACCATGGTCTGTTAATGGAGCCTTTGATCGAAGGTGGTGACGTAGTTGAACCGCTGAGCGAGCGCGTACTTGGTCGTGTAGTAGCTGCAGATGTATGTAAGCCAGGAACAGACGAAGTCGTTGCCCCTGCCGGTACTCTACTCGACGAACATTGGGTTGAGGTGCTGGAAGAAAATAGTATTGACCAGGTTTTTGTACGCTCGCCAATAACGTGTGAGACTCGATACGGTATCTGTGCAAGTTGTTATGGTCGTGACCTGGCGCGTGGCCACCAGGTAAATGCTGGTGAGGCGATTGGTGTTGTAGCGGCTCAGTCGATCGGTGAACCAGGTACTCAGCTGACCATGCGTACATTCCATATCGGTGGTGCGGCATCGCGATCTGCTGCTGTTAGCAGTGTCGAGGTTAAGGCGAAAGGAACGCTTCGCCTGCATAACCTGAAGACAGTAATGAACAAAGATAATCACTTGGTCGCTGTTTCTCGCTCCGGCGAAATCGGTGTCCTAGATGATTTTGGTCGTGAGCGTGAACGATACAAAGTTCCCTATGGTGCGATTCTGAAATACGGCGACGGTGAAGTGGTTGGCGCTGGTGAAGTCGTCGCAACATGGGATCCACATACACACCCGGTTGTGACCGAGGTTGCAGGTAAGATCAAGCTGCATGACTTCGTCGACGGTGTGACTATCATTCGTCAGACAGACGACATCACCGGTTTGTCCAGCATGGTCATAACTGATCCTAAACAGCGTGGTACTCATGCAAAGGATCTACGACCTATGGTTAAGCTGGTAGACGAAAAAGGTAGTGACCTGATGCTCGCGGGTACCAATATTCCTGCGATGTACTTCTTGCCAACTGGCGCGATCGTTTCTTTGAGTGATGGTGCCCAGGTAGGTGTTGGTGACATCGTTGCACGTATTCCTCAGGAGTCATCAAAAACTCGTGACATCACCGGTGGTTTGCCACGTGTTGCTGACTTGTTTGAGGCACGTAAACCGAAAGAACCCGCTATTTTGGCTGAAATTTCAGGGACCATTAGCTTCGGAAAGGAAACGAAAGATAAGCAACGTCTGGTAATCACTCCCAATGATGGTAGCGATCATTATGAAGAGTTGATACCCAAGTGGAGACACGTAACAGTGTTTGAAGGCGAGCATGTTGAAAAAGGTGAGGTGATCTGTGACGGACCCCCTGCGCCACACGATATTCTCCGTCTACTGGGTGTAAGTGAGCTTGCGCGTTATATCGTTAACGAAGTTCAGGATGTTTATCGTTTACAGGGTGTAAAGATTAACGATAAGCACATTGAAGTTATCGTTCGCCAAATGCTACGAAAAGTTGAAGTCGATAATCCTGGCGACACTCGTTTCCTCAAAGGTGAGCAAGTTGAACGAGCTAGATTGTTGGATGAAAACGATAAAATTGTCGCGGCTGGAAAGATGTCAGCAACATTCAATGAATTGTTGCTGGGTATCACTAAAGCATCATTGGCAACGGAGTCTTTCATTTCTGCAGCGTCCTTCCAGGAAACTACTCGAGTGCTCACCGAAGCTGCTGTTAGCGGCAAGCGCGATGATCTGAGAGGGCTGAAGGAAAACGTGATTGTTGGGCGCTTGATCCCGGCTGGAACCGGCTTGGCTTATCATGACCAGCGTCGTGGCCAGTCTGATGCTGGCGCGGGTAAAGTTGCATCCGAAATTCCGCAAGAAGGAACGGAACAGGTAATTAACTAGCGCCTGATCCTTTAAAAAAAGGCCGACCTAAGCAGTATCAGGGTCGGCTTTTTTTGTGTTGATTTTGTTGGTGATTTCATGCTGGCTGAAAACCCTTCGGGATTGAAGTTGTGCTTGACATCAATAGGGGGACTCTCTAAAATTGCGCCTCCTTTGAATTCGCTGGTGACAGGCGAGGTTGCTTGTTGCTTATTTTTATGCCTTGGAGTGGTTGATGGCTACAGTTAATCAATTAGTGCGGAGTCCCCGTAAGCGCAAGAGGGAAAAGACAAATGTACCTGCGCTTGAAGGTTGTCCTCAGCGTCGTGGCGTGTGTACTCGTGTTTACACAACGACGCCAAAGAAGCCAAATTCGGCTCTGCGCAAGGTCGCGCGTGTTCGCCTGACTAATGGTATGGAAGTGACTTCCTATATTGGTGGTGAGGGGCATAATCTTCAGGAGCACTCGGTCATCTTGATTCGTGGTGGTCGTGTTAAAGATTTGCCAGGTGTGCGTTATCACACCGTGCGCGGAACTCTGGATACGTCAGGCGTGCAAAATCGTCGTCAGGGACGTTCCAAGTATGGCGCGAAGCGTCCTAAGTCGTAAAGAAATATAGGGTTATCCAAGATGCCAAGAAGACGTGAAGTACCCAAAAGAGCGGTATTGCCAGATCCGAAATTCGGAAGTCAGCGTTTGACGCGTTTCATTAATATGGTAATGCGTAGCGGTAAGAAATCCACTGCTGAGCGTATTATCTATGGTGCGCTTGACCAGGTTTCTGAGAAGACCAAAAAAGACGGCCTAGAAGTGTTTGAGAAAGCTTTGGAAAACGTTCAGCCTATGGTTGAGGTTAAGTCTCGTCGTGTTGGTGGTGCAACATACCAGGTTCCTGTTGAGGTTCGTCAGGATCGCGGTATTGCGCTAGCTATGCGTTGGTTGACGGAAGCGGCGCGTAAGCGTGGTGAGAAATCTATGGGTGCTCGTCTGGCTGCGGAAATTGTTGAAGCTGCTGAAAGTCGCGGATCCGCTGTTAAGAAGCGTGAAGATACTCATCGTATGGCAGAGGCGAACAAGGCGTTTTCTCACTATCGCTGGTAGTTTTCCGGCTCTGGAGATTTGGTCGTGGCACGCAAAACCCCAATTGAGCGCTACCGAAATATCGGGATTATGGCGCACATTGATGCGGGTAAGACCACGACGACAGAGCGAGTTTTGTTTTATACCGGTTTGTCCCATAAGATCGGCGAGGTTCATGATGGCGCTGCCACTATGGACTGGATGGAGCAGGAGCAGGAAAGAGGTATAACCATAACCTCTGCTGCTACGACTTGTTTCTGGCGAGGGATGGACAAGCAGTTTGAAGAGCACCGTATCAATATAATTGATACGCCAGGGCACGTAGACTTCACTATTGAAGTCGAACGTTCACTTAGGGTCCTGGATGGAGCGTGCGCCGTTTTTTGTGCGGTAGGTGGTGTAGAGCCTCAGTCAGAGACGGTCTGGCGGCAGGCGAACAAGTATCACGTTCCACGTCTGGCATTTGTGAATAAGATGGACCGTGCGGGCGCAAATTTTCTGCGTGTCGTTGGTCAGATAAAAGATAGATTGGGGGCGAATCCAGTCCCCGTTCAGTTGCCAATAGGTGCTGAGGAAACGTTTCAAGGTGTTATTGACCTGATACGTATGAAGGCCATCTTCTGGAATGAGGCTGATATGGGTCTAACCTATGATGCCCGTGAGATTCCCCAGGAGTTTATGGCTGAGGCTCGAAAGTATCGCGAAAAGATGCTTGAGTCCGCCGCAGAGGCCTCTGAAGAATTGATGGAGAAGTATCTCGAAGATGGAGATCTCTCCGAAGAGGATGTTGTTAGTGGTTTGCGTGTTCAGGCCCTGGCAAATGAAATCGTTCCCTGTTTGTGTGGTTCTGCTTTCAAGAACAAAGGCGTGCAGGCGCTGTTGGATGCGGTGGTTAAGTATCTTCCGTCCCCGACAGAGGTGCCCGCAATTAAAGGCACGCTGGATGACAAGGGCGAGACTGTGGCGGAGCGTCACGCTGATGATAGAGAGCCGTTTTCTGCACTGGCGTTCAAGATTGCAACAGATCCATTTGTTGGAACGTTGACCTTTTTTCGAGTTTATTCCGGTATGATATCGACCGGCGACGCGGTTTTTAACCCGGTCAAAGGCAAGCGGGAACGAATCGGGCGTCTGGTACAGATGCACGCTAACAGTCGAGAAGAAATTAAAGAGGTCTGTGCCGGCGATATCGCGGCGGCAATAGGGCTCAAAGATGTCACAACTGGCGACACTCTGTGTGACATGAATAAAGTTATTACGCTGGAGCGCATGGAATTTCCAGTGCCGGTTATCTCGGTAGCAATAGAACCGAAGACAACTGCGGACCAAGAGAAAATGTCAATTGCGCTCGGCAAGCTTGCACAGGAAGATCCGTCTTTTCGAGTGCATACCGACGAAGAGTCGGGGCAGACGATAATCTCAGGAATGGGTGAATTGCACCTCGAAATTATCGTTGATCGTATGAAGCGCGAATTCAAGGTAGAAGCCAATGTGGGTGCACCGCAAGTGGCATACCGGGAAACGATACGCGGTTCGGTCGAACAGGAAGGTAAGTTTGTTCGGCAGTCCGGAGGTCGCGGACAATACGGCCATGTGTGGCTAAAAATTGAGCCTCTGGAAGCGGGCGCTGGCTACGAATTCGTTAACGCGGTAGTTGGTGGAGTCATCCCGAAGGAATATATTCCGGCGGTAGACAAAGGCATCCAGGAGCAAATGGAGAACGGGATTCTCGCCGGATATCCGGTTGTTGATGTCAAGGTGACCTTGTTCGATGGTTCATACCATGACGTAGATTCCAATGAGATGGCATTTAAGATTGCCGGCTCGATGGGATTTAGGGAAGGTGTCACCAAGGCTAACCCAGCACTGCTTGAGCCGATAATGAAGGTTGAGGTAGTTACCCCGGAAGAATATATGGGGGACGTTATGGGGGATCTGAATCGGAGACGCGGAATTGTTCAAGGTATGGACGATGCCCCGGCCGGGCGGATTATCAGAGCGGAAGTGCCGTTGGCAGAGATGTTTGGGTATGCCACCGATTTGAGGTCAGCAACCCAGGGGCGAGCCACGTATTCGATGGAATTCGCTAAGTATGCAGAAGCGCCGAATAATGTCGCTGATGCAGTGATTAAACGAGCGTCATAATTATTAACCTTTATAGTGATGAGGTAGAGCTGTGTCCAAGGAAAAATTTGAGCGTAAGAAGCCGCACGTAAACGTCGGAACGATCGGTCACGTTGACCACGGTAAGACAACGCTGACAGCGGCGATTACCAAGGTAATGGCGGAAAAGTACGGTGGCGAGTTTAAAGACTACGCAAACATCGACAGTGCACCGGAAGAGCGTGCCCGTGGAATCACGATCGCGACCGCCCACGTTGAGTATGAGTCAGCGGCGCGTCACTATGCGCACGTAGACTGCCCTGGACACGCGGACTATGTAAAGAACATGATCACTGGTGCGGCACAGATGGACGGCGCGATCCTGGTATGCTCCGCTGCTGATGGCCCAATGCCACAGACGCGTGAACACATTCTGTTGTCGCGTCAGGTAGGCGTACCGTATATCGTGGTGTTCCTGAATAAGGCAGACATGGTAGACGACGAAGAATTGATGGAACTGGTAGAGATGGAAGTGCGTGAACTGCTGTCTTCTTACGAATTCCCAGGTGATGACATTCCGGTAGTAAAAGGTTCAGCCCTGAAGGCACTGGAAGGCGACACTTCTGAAATCGGCGTACCGGCTGTAGAGGCGCTGGTAGCGGCAATGGACTCTTACTTCCCAGAGCCGGAGCGTGCGATTGATGGCGCATTCATCCTGCCAATCGAAGACGTGTTCTCGATCTCCGGTCGTGGCACAGTGGTCACCGGTCGTATCGAGCGTGGCATCGTGAACGTGGGAGATGAAGTGGAAATCGTGGGCATCAGAGATACGACCAAGACCACGGTTACCGGTGTTGAGATGTTCCGCAAGTTGCTTGATCAAGGTCAGGCGGGTGATAACGTGGGTGTACTGCTGCGTGGAACCAAGCGTGAAGACGTTGAGCGTGGACAGGTATTGTGTAAGCCGGGCTCGATCAAGCCGCACACGAAGTTTGAAGCGGAAGTGTACGTGCTGAGCAAGGAAGAAGGTGGTCGTCACACGCCATTCTTCAAGGGATATCGTCCTCAGTTTTATTTCCGTACCACAGACGTAACCGGTGCGTGTGAGTTGCCAGACGGCGTAGAAATGGTAATGCCAGGTGACAACGTGAACATGAAGGTCGAGCTAATCGCCCCGATTGCAATGGAAGAAGGTCTGCGCTTTGCGATCCGTGAAGGCGGTCGTACAGTAGGTGCAGGTGTTGTTGCCAAGATTTTTGAGTGAAACAAATGACTAATCAACGTATACGTATTCGTCTTAAAGGGTTTGATCATCGTTTGATCGATCAATCTACAAAGGAAATTGTTGAGACTGCAAAGCGCACAGGTGCGCAGGTTCGCGGCCCGATTCCTTTGCCTACTAAGATCGAAAAGTTCACAATACTGATTTCACCACACGTAAACAAAGACGCGCGTGATCAGTATGAGATCCGTACGCACAAGCGTTTAATGGATATTGTCGATCCAACAGACAAAACCGTAGACGCGCTCATGAAGCTGGATCTTGCAGCTGGCGTAGACGTACAGATTAAACTTAATTAATGTAATCGGTTGGGTAGGCTGGGTTTTGCCGGCCGCCCGGTTTTTTTAAATACTAGTTCAGTACCGATCAACCGTAATTGGTACGAAGAGGATAGAATAATGGCAATAGGTGTCATCGGCCGCAAATGCGGTATGACACGGATTTTTACACCTGAAGGTGTATCCGTGCCTGTAACCGTTATCGAAGTTGAGCCAAATCGTGTCACCCAGGTAAAGACAGTCGAAACTGACGGCTATAATGCTGTGCAGGTCACTGTGGGGACTCGCCGTGCTAACCGAGTCAACAAAGCGATGGCTGGTCACTTTGCAAAAGGTGGCGTAGAAGCTGGTCGTGGTCTGTGGGAATTCCGTCTGGATGAGCCCGCTGGTGACGACATGCAAGTTGGCTCTGAAATCAAAGTCGATAAGTTCTCTGAAGGTCAAACTGTAGACGTAACCGGCACCTCAATAGGTAAAGGTTTCGCAGGTACCATTAAGCGTCACCACTTCGCTGGTAAAGACGCAACTCATGGAAACTCCATATCTCATCGTACTCCAGGATCTATCGGACAAAACCAAAGTCCGGGACGTGTCTTCAAAGGGAAGAAAATGTCCGGGCACTTGGGTAATGTGCGTCGCACTGTGCAGAATCTTGATGTTGTTCGCGTCGATGCGGAACGTAATCTGATTTTGGTCAGAGGCGCTGTACCTGGTTCTAAGGGCGGTGATGTTATTGTGCGCTCTGCTGTGAAAGCTGGGTCCTGAGGAGATAGACAATGGAGTTAAAAGTAACCGCATACAATGGTGGCGCCGGATCCAATGTAACTGTCTCCGAAACAGTTTTTCAGCGCGACTTTAATGAAGGCCTGATTCATCAGGTAGTGACTGCATATCTTGCTGGTGCACGCGCAGGTACAAGAGCACATAAAAGTCGCTCTGATGTAAGTGGCGGTGGCGCCAAACCATGGCGTCAAAAAGGTACAGGTCGCGCCCGTGCCGGTACCATCCGTAGTCCTATATGGCGCGGGGGCGGTAAGACTTTCGCTGCTCGCCCAGTTGATTATTCTCAGAAGGTTAATCGCAAGATGCATCGCGCAGCATTGTGTTCCATTCTGTCTGAATTGGTTCGTCAAGATCGTCTGGTTGTTCTGGATAACGTATCTATTGATGCACCCAAAACGAAAGAGTTGGCAGCAAAATTAAAGGGTATGGGGATTGATAACGCGCTGATCGTATCCGCGAATTACGATCAAAACCTGCATCTTTCTTCTAGAAACCTTCCATACATAGACGCAGTGGATGTCAGTAAAGTTAATCCTGTAAATCTGATTTCCCATGAGAAGGTTTTGATGTCAGCGGAAGCGATCAAAAAATTCGAGGAGATGTTGGGATGAAAAACGAAAAATTGATCAAGCTGATTAAAGCGCCCCATGTTTCTGAAAAAGCAACAAATGCAGCTGAGAGTAATAATCAGATTGTCCTTAAAGTCGAAAAAGATGCGACTAAAAAGGAAATAAAAGAAGCTGTGGAGCTGATGTTTGACACGAAAGTCGACAAGGTTCGTGTCTGTAATATGAAGGCTAAGCGCAAAATGCGTGTCCGTGGCCAGGAAGGACGTCGTCCAGGCTGGAAGAAGGCGTATGTATCTCTGGCAGAAGGTCAGAACATCGACTTCATGAGTGCTGAATAAGACGCGAGAAGGTAAAAGACTATGGCGGTTGTAAAGGCAAAACCAACATCGGCGGGACGTCGATTCGTCGTTAAAGTTGTTAATCCAGATTTGCACAAGGGCAAGCCTTATGCTGGATTAGTGGAAAAACAAATTCAGAAATCCGGACGTAATAACGCGGGACGTGTTACCGTTCGTCACCGTGGGGGCGGTCATAAGCAACACTATCGTGTTGTGGATTTCAAGCGTGACAAAACTGGCATTCCTGCGGTTGTTGAGCGTCTGGAATATGACCCTAACCGTACTGCACATATTGCGCTGCTGAAATATGCAGATGGTGAGCGTCGCTACATAATCGCGCCCAATAATATCAAGACAGGTGACGCGATTTCGTCAGGCCCAGATTCGCCGATTAAGCCGGGTAATGCAATGCCGTTACGCAACATTCCGGTTGGTACCAATGTACACTGTGTTGAGTTAAAACCAGGTAAAGGCGCTCAATTCGCCAGAAGTGCAGGTGCTTCGGTGCAGTTAGTAGCGAAAGAAGGTCAGTACGCAATGATTCGTATGCGTTCCGGTGAACTTCGTAAGGTGCTGATTGATGGTATGGCGACAATTGGTGAAGTTAGCAACACTGAACACAATCTTCGTTCTCTCGGTAAAGCGGGTGCGAAGCGTTGGCGCGGTATAAGACCTACTGTACGTGGTGTAGCGATGAACCCGGTTGATCACCCACACGGCGGTGGTGAAGGACGTACTTCCGGCGGAAGACATCCTGTAACTCCTTGGGGTACGCCAACTAAGGGTTATAAGACTCGCACAAATAAGCGTACAAGTAAGTTAATCGTACGCAGACGCGGAAAATAAGGTAAGAGGATAAGGTATGCCACGTTCAATTAAGAAAGGTCCTTTTATTGATGCGCACCTGGCGAGTAAAGTACGCCAGGCGATAGAAACGAACAATAAGCGCCCAATCAAGACATGGTCCCGTCGTTCTATGGTATTTCCAGATATGGTTGGATTTACCATTGCCGTACATAACGGCAAACAGCACGTTCCTGTTCTGGTTACTGAGAACATGGTGGGTCATAAATTGGGTGAGTTCGCGTTGACACGTACATATCGTGGACATGCGGCGGATAAAAAGTCCAGGTAATAGGTAAGGAATTATGCAAGTTCAGGCGAAATTGAGATACGCACGGATTTCTCCGCAAAAGACCCGACTGGTAGCAGACCAGATTCGCGGAAAAGATGTTGAGAAGGCTCTACAGTTTTTAACTTTCAGTACTAAAAAAGCTTCAGCTATCGTGAAAAAGGTTTTGGAGTCAGCGATAGCTAATGCCGAGCACAATGAAGGTGCTGACATAGACGAGTTGAAAGTAAAGGCTATTACAGTAGATGAAGGTCCCGTTTATAAGCGCATACAAGCGCGCGCAAAGGGCCGAGCCAATCGAATTCTCAAGCGCACCAGTCACATCACTGTGACCGTAGCAGATCAATAAGAGGACGGTGAAATGGGTCAAAAAGTACATCCAACTGGTATACGCTTAGGAATCGTTACTGATTGGAACTCTAAGTGGTTTGCTGAAACCAAGGATTATGCTGATAACCTGATTAACGATATTCAGGTTCGTGAGTTTTTGAAGAACAAACTCAAGCATGCTTCTGTAAGCAAAATCATAATCGAACGTCCTGCCAAGAACGCGCGTATCACAATACACAGTGCTCGCCCAGGTATCGTAATTGGCAAGAAAGGTGAAGATATCGAGAAGCTGAGAGCCGAAGTATCCAAAATGATGGGTATTCCGGTCCACATTAATATCGAAGAAGTGCGTAAACCTGAACTTGATGCGCAACTGGTTGCTGAAAGTGTCGCTCAGCAATTGGAAAAACGTATTATGTTTCGCCGTGCCATGAAGCGTGCTGTTACCAATGCGATGCGATTGGGTGCACAAGGTGTTCGAATTAATGTTTCAGGTCGATTGAACGGAGCTGAAATCGCACGTGCGGAATGGTATCGCGAAGGCCGCGTTCCTTTGCACACACTGCGCGCCGATATCGATTACGGCTTTGCCGAAGCTTTGACGACATATGGCATCATCGGTGTCAAAGTCTGGATCTTCAAAGGTGAAGTTTTCGGCAAGGGCGCAGAAGAAGAAGCGCCTAGCTCCAAAAAGACGGCTAACGCCTAAGTAGGAAGGAGTTAGAGATGTTACAGCCAAAACGTACAAAATTCCGTAAAGTCCACAAAGGTAGAAACCGTGGTTGGGCTCAAAATGGTAACAAGGTGAGTTTCGGAGAATATGGATTAAAAGCCACAGAGCGTGGGCGTTTAACTGCTCGTCAAATCGAAGCAGCGCGTCGTGCCATGACTCGTCACATCAAACGTGGTGGTAAAATCTGGATTCGTGTTTTCCCAGATAAGCCGATTACAGAAAAGCCACTCGAAGTTCGTATGGGTAGTGGTAAGGGAAATGTTGAATACTGGGTTTCACAGGTTCAGCCTGGTTCAATGCTCTATGAAATGGAAGGTGTGACTGAAGAGATCGCACGTGAAGCCTTCCGTTTGGCAGCAGCCAAGCTTCCAGTAAAAACCACATTCGTAACGCGTACGGTGATGTGATGAAAGCGAGTGAACTTCAATCAAAAGATACAAATGCGCTGAAGCAAGAGCTTGAAGGCTTGCTCAAGGAGCATTTTAATCTCCGGATGCAAAAAGCAACGGGGCAGCTAGGGCAGTCACATCTGCTCGGCACGGTAAAGCGAGATATAGCTCGAGTAAAAACAGTACTTAACCAGAAAGCTAGGGGCGGTAAGAAATGAGTGAACAGCATGATACCCAGCGCACATTAGTTGGTCGCGTCGTCAGCGATAAGATGGATAAAACCATCACGGTATTAATTGAGCGCAAGGTTCCTCACCCTATTTATGGGAAGTATGTAAAACGCTCCACGAAGCTGAAGGCTCACGACGAGACAAATTCGGCAGGTCCCGGAGATACAGTTTCTATTATTCAGTGTCGTCCTCTTTCCAAGACCAAGACATGGCGTTTGGTTGAGGTGATTGAGAAGGCTAAGTAACTAGCTGATATTAAAGAAAATACTGGCTTGCTAGTATTAATATTGGGAAACTAGTTGTTTTGTGTTAGACTACGCCACCTTTTTTTTGGGTGTGTTGGTATAAGGATCGGAGAAACCGACCATGATTCAGATGCAGTCTGTTTTGGATATCGCGGACAACAGTGGCGCTCGACGCGTCATGTGTATAAAAGTGCTGGGAGGTTCCCGCCGCCGCTATGCCCATATTGGTGACATAATTAAAGTTAGCGTGAAAGAAGCAATTCCGCGCGGTAAGGTCAAAAAAGGCGATGTTTACAACGCCGTAGTTGTCCGTACTCGTAAAGGTGTTCGTCGTCAGGATGGATCTATCATCCGCTTCGATGGGAATGCTGCAGTTTTGCTGAACAACCAATTGCAACCAATTGGCACGCGTATATTTGGGCCGGTTACAAGAGAACTGCGCACCGAGAATTTTATGAAAATTATTTCTCTGGCACCTGAGGTGCTGTAGGTTTTTCGAGAGAGCTGAGAAAATGCGTAAAATCAGAAAAGGCGATGACGTCATTGTTATTGCAGGTAAAGATAAAGGGAAGCGCGGAAGTGTGATGCGCGTTACCTCCGACAATCGCGTATTTGTTGGTGGTGTCAATTTGGTTAAGCGCCACACCAAAGCGAATCCTAATATGGGAATTGCCGGCGGTATTATTGAAAAAGAAGCGTCGGTCGCTGCTTCTAATGTCATGCTTTTCAACCCGAAGACAAGCAAGGGCGAAAGAGTTGGTTTTAAAATGCTCGACGATGGCCGCAAAGTGCGCATTTTTAAATCTAGTGGCGACATCGTAGATGTGTAATGGTGAAAACTGATGGCTAGGCTGAACGAATTTTATAAAGAAAGTGTAGTAAAGAAGCTCCAAGAGCAATTTAACTACAAAAGTGCAATGGAAGTACCTCGCATAACCAAGATCACCCTGAATATGGGTGTTGGCGAAGCTGTTGGGGATAAAAAGGTTCTCGAAAGTGCGGTTAGCGATATGGTAGCGATCGCGGGTCAAAAGCCTGTTATTACCAAGGCTCGCAAATCTGAAGCGGGATTCAAGATTCGTGAAGGCTGGCCAATCGGCTGCAAGGTCACTCTTAGACGTGAACGTATGTTTGAATTTCTTGATCGTCTGATCAATATCTCTATTCCGCGTATTCGTGACTTCCGTGGTTTAAACCCAAAGTCTTTTGATGGTCGTGGTAACTACAGTATGGGTGTCAAGGAACAGATTATCTTTCCAGAAATAGATTACGACAGAATAGACAAGCTGCGTGGTATGGATATCACTATAACCACTACGGCTAAAACTGACGAGGAAGGTCGCGCCCTGCTGGCGGCTTTCAACTTCCCGTTTAAGAATTGATCAGGATACCGTTATGGCTAAAAAATCTATGATTAACAGAGAGTTAAAGCGCGCAAAAATGGTAAAGCAATATGCAGCCAAACGTGCAGCCCTTAAAGCTCAAATGACCAATGTCAATTTGTCAGATGAAGAAAGAGATGCAGCGGCGAAGAAATTTCATGCCTTGCCTCGTGACGCGAGCCCAGTACGTGCTCAGAATCGTTGTCGCGTAACAGGTCGCCCGCATGGTTTTTATCGTAAATTTGGTCTGGGCCGTAACAAGTTGCGTGAATATGCAATGCGTGGAGATGTTCCAGGTCTTGTGAAGTCCAGTTGGTAAAGAATTAGGAGAAGCACCGTGTCGATGTCAGATCCAATTGCGGATATGTTAACCAGAATTCGCAATGCACAGGCGGCAAATAAGTCCGAAGTCAGCATGCCGAACTCTAAAGCGAAGCTTGCGATTGCAAACGTCCTGAAACAGGAAGGTTACATAAGTGATGTTCGGGCTCAAGAAGAGGATGGTAAGGCCTTAATGGTTGTTACTCTCAAGTATTTCGAAGGAAAGCCTGTCATCGATATGGTTAAACGCGTTAGCCGACCAGGTCTTCGTATATATAAAGCGTCAGAAGAGTTGCCTAAGGTACAGGGCGGTCTTGGTGTCGCAGTTATATCAACTTCTAAAGGAATCATGACTGACCGTGCAGCGCGTAAAGCCGGAGTCGGTGGTGAAGTCCTTTGTGTTGTCGCGTAACAGGTGAATTGACATGTCTCGTGTAGCAAAGAATCCAATTAACATTCCCAAAGGCGTAGATGTCTCGATTAGCGGACAGAATTTGTCTGTAAAGGGTCCTAAAGGCTCAATGGGTATGGAAGTTCATCAAGCCGTTAGTGTGTCTGTTGAAGAAAACCAAATTAGGTTTTCGGCTAATGAAGATAGCGGTCGTGCAATGGCCGGAACTATGCGTTCATTGGCGAACAACATCGTAACTGGCGTAGCAAATGGATTTGAAAAGAAATTGCAGCTTGTTGGTGTTGGTTATCGTGCACAAGCTCAAGGTAAGAATTTGAATCTCACTCTGGGTTTTTCTCATCCTGTGGTCTATGAAGCACCAGAAGGAATAACGATAGAAACACCCAGTCAGACTGAGATCCTTGTAAAGGGTGTAGATAAGCAAGCGGTAGGTCAGGTAGCGGCCAATATTAGGGCATACAGACCACCAGAGCCTTACAAGGGTAAGGGTGTCCGTTATGCGGATGAACAGATTAGCTTGAAAGAAGCGAAGAAGAAGTAGGGGCGTACGACATATGGATAAGAAAACTGCACGTTTACGTAGAGCGAAAAAAGCTCGTGCGCGTATCCAGCAACTTGGCGTCACACGTCTTTGCGTTTATCGCACTCCTAAGCACATATATGCGCAAGTCATTGATGAAACCGGTAGCGTAGTCATAGCTGCAGCATCCACCACTGAAAAGGATGTTAAAGGCAACATCAAATACACCGGCAATGTCGATGCAGCGAAAGCAGTAGGAAAATTGATCGCAGAACGCGCCTCGCAAAAAGGTATTAAGAGCGTTGCATTCGATCGTTCTGGATTTAAGTATCATGGTCGTGTTAAAGCGTTGGCTGATGCTGCGCGTGAAGGCGGTCTGGAGTTCTAAAAGGTTGGGATATGGCAAATCAAGACGTACAAACATCTGTTGATGATCTTCAGGAAAAGCTGGTAGCCGTAAATCGCGTTGCTAAGGTCGTAAAGGGCGGTCGCGTATTTAGTTTTTCAGCTCTAACGGTAATTGGTGATGGCAAAGGCCGCGTAGGTTTCGGTAGCGGAAAGGCAAGAGAAGTGCCCGTAGCTATTCAGAAAGCCCTGGAAAAGGCAAAAAAGAATATGGTGGATGTCGATCTTGATCGTAAGACGCTCCAGTATCCGGTAGTCGGACGTCATGGGGCTGCTAAAGTCTATATGCAACCTGCATCGGATGGTACCGGTATTATTGCCGGCGGCGCCATGCGCGCGGTTTTGGAAGTGGTAGGCGTTCATGATGTTTTAGCGAAATGTATCGGTACCAATAATCCATACAATGTTGTCCGAGCAACTATTCAAGGGTTGGCGTCGATGAATTCTCCGACACGGGTCGCGGCTAAGCGCGGAAAAACAGTAAAAGAGATTCTGGAATAAGTTATGAGTACCAAAAAACTTAGAGTGAAACTGATTCGTAGCGTACACGGCCGACTCGAAGCGCATAAAGCATGTGTTAGAGGTCTAGGGCTGCGTCGTATGCACCACACAGTTGAAGTAATCGATACTCCTGAAAATCGCGGCATGATAAATAAAGTTTCTTACATGCTGCAGGTAGAGGAAGCCTAATATGTACTTGAATTCTATTAAACCTCAGGAAGGCTCCAAGAAAGAAGGTAAGCGCGTAGGTCGCGGAATTGGTTCTGGCCTGGGTAAGACTTGCGGCCGTGGCCACAAAGGTGTCACGTCTCGTTCCGGTGGACGTGTTAGACGCGGTTTTGAGGGTGGTCAACAGCCTTTGCATCGTCGTTTGCCAAAAGTTGGATTTAGCTCCAGGGTAGAGCGTATTACAGATGAAGTACGTTTGAACGAGCTATCCAAAGTCGATGGAGATACTATTGATCTGGCCGCGTTGAAAAAAGCAGGTGTTTTAAATAACAGCATACTGCGTGCAAAAATTATTTTGTCTGGAAAAATTGAAAAGGCTGTAACTGTGCGTGGCCTGGGAGTAACGCCTGGCGCCAAAGCAGCCATTGAAGCCGCTGGTGGAAAGGTAGAAGGATAAGCGTGGCAGATTCCCGTTCAGCAATTGCAGCGAGTATGGCCGGAGGTAATCTGGTCGAGTTAAGACAGCGACTTTTCTTTGTCATTGGCGCATTAATCGTATTTCGAATTGGCGCCCATATTCCAGTTCCCGGAATAGATCCTGTCGCACTCGCGCAATTGTTTGAACAGCAAAAAGGCACAATTCTGGACATGTTTAACATGTTTTCCGGGGGGGCGCTGGGGCGTTTGTCGGTGTTTGCTCTGGGTGTAATGCCGTATATCTCGGCATCAATTATCGTTCAGTTGCTTTCATCAGTTTGGCCAAAACTTGAACAGATAAAGAAAGAAGGTGAGTCGGGACGTCGCAAAATTACACAGTATACGCGGTATCTCACCGTGGTTCTGGCGACGTTTCAATCTATTGGGGTTTCGATTGCCCTACAAAGTCAGCGCATTGGCAATGTGTCTGTGGTAATCGAGCCAGGCCCATTGTTTGTGTTTACGGCAGTGGTCACGCTAGTCTGTGGCACTATCTTCTTAATGTGGCTGGGTGAGCAAGTTACAGAGAGAGGAATTGGAAACGGTATATCGCTGATAATTTTTGCCGGGATCGTAGCCGGATTGCCATCTGCCATCGGTGGCACTATGGAACTAGGGCGTACCGGGGAGCTTAACTGGTTTACCATTTTGTTCCTGTTCTTGATTGCTGCAGCGGTAACGTTCTTCGTAGTCTTTGTGGAAAGAGGGCAGCGTCGTATTACCGTTAACTACGCCAAACGCCAGGTAGGCAACAAATTGTATTCGGGCGGAACGAGCTATTTTCCGCTCAAAGTAAATATGGCTGGTGTTATACCGCCGATATTTGCTTCCAGTGTGATTTTATTTCCGGCAACAATGGCTGGATGGTTCGGAAGCGGTTCAGAATCGTTGGAGTGGTTAAAAGACCTAGCTCAGGCGATTTCGCCGGGCCAGCCACTTTATGTAATGTTATACGCATTTGCGATTATATTTTTCTGCTTTTTCTATACGGCATTGGTGTTCAATCCGAAAGAAACTGCAGACAACTTAAAGCGCTCCGGCGCCTTTATACCGGGTGTTCGTCCAGGCGAGCATACCGCAAAACACATAGACAACATCATGTCGCGGCTCACGCTAGCTGGCGCGATCTACATCACCGCGGTGTGTCTATTGCCTGAATTTTTGATTTTGTATTGGAATGTACCATTCTATTTTGGCGGAACGTCATTGCTCATCGTTGTGGTGGTTGTTATGGATTTTATGTCACAAATTCAAGCACATATGATGTCTCACCAATATGAGGGTTTAATGAAGAAGGCCAACCTTAAAAGCCATGGACGTAGTGGCTTACGTTAGGTGAACCAGTTGTATTGATGAGGATATAGCGATGAAGGTAAGAACGTCCGTTAAGAAATTGTGCCGCCACTGTCACGTGGTGAAACGTAAAGGCGTAGTGCGAGTAATCTGCAAAGATGCGCGCCATAAGCAACGTCAGGGCTAATGTCGGATTTCCTATTCCGGCTTGATTTAACTATTTGAAAAGAGTAGAATTCGGCGGCTTTAGCCCGTCGAAATGTGGAGATTGAAATGGCGCGTATAGCGGGTATAAATATTCCTACGCAAAAACATACAGTTATCGCTTTGCGGTCAATTTATGGTATTGGATCGACACGTGCAAAATTAATTTGTAACGCGGCTGGTATTAGTCCGCAGACCAAAGTGCGCGATCTAAATGAAGATCAGTTGGAAACGCTTCGCACAGAAGTGGGTAAATTTACTGTCGAAGGTGACTTACGTCGTGAAGTTTCCATGAATATCAAGCGACTCATGGACTTAGGATGTTATCGTGGAATTCGTCATCGTCGCGGTCTGCCATTACGCGGCCAACGCACTCGAACTAACGCACGTACCCGTAAAGGGCCACGGCGCGCCATCAAGAAATAACTAAGATTCGGAACCAGGTAAGATTATGGCAAAGGCTTCAGCAAAAACTCGTAAACGCGTCAAAAAGAATGTATCGGACGCTCTGGCACATATCCATGCGTCGTTTAACAACACTATCGTTACCATAACCGATCGCCAGGGCAATACTTTGTCTTGGGCGACATCAGGTGGTTCTGGATTTCGTGGATCGCGTAAAAGTACACCGTTTGCTGCACAGGTAGCATCCGAACGTGCGGCACGTGCAGCACAGGAATTTGGTGTAAAGAATGTTGATGTCTTTGTCAAAGGACCGGGACCAGGTAGAGAGTCAGCGGTACGCGCATTGAATCTCGTTGGTTTCAAAATTAACAATATTACGGACGTAACGCCTATTCCTCATAACGGCTGTCGTCCTCCTAAGAAACGTAGAGTATAGGCAGGAGTTAAGCTGTGGCTAGATATATCGGTGCAAAGTGTCGTCAATGCCGTAGGGAAGGCACAAAGCTTTTCTTGAAGGGCGACAAATGTTTTAGCGATAAGTGTCCTATGGAAAATCGACCTTTCCCACCGGGGCAGCATGGACAGCGACGCGCCAGATTGTCGGACTATGCAACTCAGTTGCGTGAAAAGCAGAAAGTTCGGCGAATTTATGGCGTTTTGGAAAGCCAATTTCGCCTTTATTATAAAGAGGCGGACCGCCGTAAAGGTTCAACAGGTGAGAATTTGTTGCAGCTGCTTGAATGCCGTTTGGACAATGTAGCGTTCAGAATGGGCTTTGGAGCATCGCGCACAGAAGCAAGACAATTGGTGCGCCATAACGGTGTTACTGTTAATGGTAAAAAGGTCAATATCCCCTCATACCAGGTAAAACCAAACGATGTTGTAGCCATAGCAGATGGTGCGAAAAATCAGTTACGCGTCAAAGCTTCGCTTGAAAGTGCAGAGCAACGTGGATTTTCTGATTGGGTAAGTGTAGACGCCAAAAAGATGGAAGGAACATTTAGAAGTATTCCTGAGCGATCGGAATTACCCACGGATATCAATGAGCAACTGATTGTTGAATTGTACTCCAAGTAATAATTGAGAGAGGAACTTGCATGCAAGGCGGACTAGGAGACTTACTTAAACCCCGTTTGGTTGAAGTGCAGAAGGCGTCTGATACCAGAGCAAAAATTACGCTAGAGCCTCTCGAGCGTGGTTTCGGGCATACGTTAGGCAATGCGTTGAGACGTATTTTATTGTCTTCTATGCCGGGCTGTTCGGTCACCGAAGTAGAAATCGATGGCGTTTTGCATGAGTACAGCACAATCGAAGGCGTGCAGGAAGACGTTATCGAGATAATGCTTAATCTAAAAGAATTGGCCATAATTCTGCACACGCGTGACGAAGCTACTTTGACATTAAGCAAGAAAGGTCCCGGTCCTGTTACAGCCGGTGATATTACACTTGATCACGATGTAGAAGTAATTAAGCCGGATCAGGTTATCGCGAACCTGACTAAGTCAGGCGAATTGAATATGTCTATCAAGATTGCACGTGGACGTGGCTACCAGCCCGCGAGCTCACGTGGTGGGGATGAGGATCGTCCTATCGGAAGATTGCAATTGGACGCATCTTTTAGCCCAGTCAGAAAAGTAGCCTATGTGGTCGATAGTGCCCGCGTTGATCAAAGAACTGACCTCGATAAATTGATTATAGAGTTAGAGACCAACGGAACAATTGATCCGGAAGAAGCAATTCGTCATGCAGCAACCATACTGCAAGACCAGTTGACGCACTTTATTGATCTAAAAGGAACAACTGAAGAGCGTCCGCGTCAGGAAGAGCCAGAAGTTGATCCAATACTGTTGCGGCCTGTTGATGATCTCGAACTTACAGTTAGATCAGCGAATTGCCTAAAAGCAGAGAATATCTATTACATCGGTGATTTGATTCAGCGTACAGAAGTAGAGCTGTTAAAAACGCCAAATCTTGGTAAGAAGTCTTTGACAGAAATAAAAGACGTTCTTGCCTCAAAAGGGTTGTCATTGGGTATGCGTCTTGAAAATTGGCCTCCGGCGCAAATCAAGGATCGCTCAAAAGAAACAGCCTAAAGCACACAATACGTTTTTATAGGTAAGAGACAATGCGTCATAGAAATATAGGAAGACAGTTAGGCCGTACCAGTTCTCATCGTAAAGCGATGTTACAGAACATGGCGGTATCGCTGTTCAAGCACGAAACAATCAAAACTACGGTCGCCAAGGCGAAAGAATTGCGAAGCGTAGTAGAGCCGTTAATCACACGCGCAAAGACGGACAGTGTAGCCAATCGACGTGTTGTTTTTTCCCGAATTCGCGACAAAGCAATGACTGGTAAGTTGTTTACCGATCTCGGTCCGCGCTTCAAGAGCCGTCCAGGTGGTTATATACGAATCGTACGCTGTGGTTTCCGCGCAGGTGACTCTGCTCCCATGGCAATAGTGCAATTAGTTGATCAAGCAGATAGTGCAGCCGAAACAACTTCTGCTTAGAATATTTAAAAATTCGATTAAAAGAAACGGCGCGTGTTCTACACGCGCCGTTTTTTTTTAACTAAAAAAGTTCAAGGAGCAGAAGATGATCGTGACTTTCACTGATTTTGGCTGGCGTGGACCCTATATCGGAGAGTTAGAGTTATGCCTGAGTCGTGCTAAAGTACCAGTCATCCATCTTTTTAGAGATGCCCCTCGTTTTAATCCAGGTCTTTCAGCGCATCTGATAGCGCCTTTTGTGTCAAGGTTTCCAAAACACACAGTTTTTCTTGGTGTGGTTGACCCAGGTGTTGGTACTGATTCGCGCAATCCGGTTGTTTTGTTTGCGGATGATCAATGGTTCGTTGGTCCGGGAAATGGTTTGTTTGATGTGATTGCGGCGCGTGCGACAAGTCAGGTTTGGTTTGATATACACTGGCGTCCAGAGCAGCTATCAAGTACTTTTCATGGCCGGGATCTGTTCGCGCCAATTGCCGTACATATTGCGCAAAAACATAATGTCGACACGGTTTGCAAAGAAAACAGTCTGCGCTTAGACGCGTCTTTTGGAAAAGGGATTAATCGCATTATTTACATAGACTCGTTTGGAAACTGCATCACAGGCGTAAGAGCGGAAGATCTGACCTCAGGTAGTACTATATCTGTGAATGGGCGACAAATTCGAATGATGGCAACATTTGGCGATGTTGCACAAGGTGAGGCACTTTGTTTTTTTAATTCAAGTGGACTCTTAGAGATAGCAGTAAACCAAGGTAGTGCGGAAGAAAAATTGGGATTGCGCGTTGGGTCAGATATTGAATTTATATAGACTACGTCGGACTACGCCAGCCACACTTTGTAAGTTTTACTTCCGTGTGAATATTCGAATACATTTTGCGGTGCTATACCGCTCTTTTTTACCCGGTCGAGAATTTGTTTCAAATTTATATCAGTGCTTGCATTTAGCTGCTCCAAAACTTCTTGGGGCATGATGTCCTCAATCTCTAGAATAGCGTTCGCAGGCAAGTGTACGCCGACTGTTTGTCGAGTGTTTTCCCATACTTCCACCTCTAGCGTCTTAGCCAGCGCACGCGTTGAAGTGGCGAGTATTTGAAGGTCATCAGAAATAGGGGGGAGTTGAAAATTTCGCGCTGTGTGTGCTAAATCGGCACCTACAGCTTCGATTAATAGAGAGTACCAATCTGAAAATGCTTTTATAGTTACTAGATTTTGGCAAAGTCCCTGAAATGCACGAATGAGCAAAAACAGTTCAGCGGGCCCTGAGGACCTAAACCACCATTTTTCCTCTCCTAAAAGACTATCAAGCCCCTTTTGAACATGCCAGTCCACCACTCGGAAACGTCCATCTGCGAGAAAAGGGCGAAAAAGAACCTGGCACATCATCGGTAAAGCGTGATGTATATAGGAAAGCTTTTTACCGTCGAAACCCATTGCAACAAAGCATTGCATAGGCGAGATAGGCGTTTCTTCCTTTAGTGCGATTAAAAGTTTCAGTAGGGCAAGACGCGCTGTCCGCGGTATGGGCACGGTACAACCATAATCGAGCAATATGACTTCGGGGTTATTTTGTGATCGCTTTCTGTAAAAGCTATTTCCAATATGGGGATCACCATGAATCTCGCCGTGCACAAAAAGACTTTTAAATAACGTTTTTATTAGTATGCGCGCCACCGACTGTCGTTCTTCACTTGGCCAGTTTTCGATTTCTGTAATATTTTGCCCCTGTTCCCAGCTCTGTACCAAAACCTTTTCTGAACACAGCTCCTCGTATATTTTGGGCACAACAAGTCCGTCAACGCGTACTCCCTCGCAGAACTCTTTTTGCCTCTTAGCCTCCGAGCGATAGTCTAATTCTTTCGCCATATTTTTCCGGAGTTCAAGTTTATAGTTCTCGAGATTGAATCCCCATTTACGAACTGGCCCCATGCCTGGTAAGAGACCGGCTATCTTCAATTCACCTTCAACGGCGTCTTGTATGTTGGGGTATTGTATTTTTACAGCCACTTGTTCGCCGGTCTTCAATATTGCTTGATGAACCTGACCGAGTGAAGCGGCTGCATTCGCTTCCTCAATAGACTGAAATACATTTTCCACAGGTTGCCCCAGCGATTTCTGCAGGATGGGAAGCATGGTTTCGAGTGGATAGGGCTCTATATTGTCGAGGAGTTGGCGATAGGGTGAGCCCTCTGAATCGACCAGAAGTTGTCCGACCTTCATCATAATGCCACGGGCATTGGCAAATAGATTTGCCAATGCTTTGCGCGCGATTTCCTTTTTACGGTCATCGTCAGAGAGGCGTATTTGAGCGGCAGCCAGCCCAGCCTTGCCCAAGATGACGCCGCGTTTAAAGCCTTCTAACATGCCTGGCTTATCCTGTCTTCATCTGCCCAGAGTGGTAACAGAGTCGGGATTCTAGATTCAGGCTTCTCGGGATGAAATAGGAAGCACCTATTTAGCGGCCACTGTCTTTCTCCAAAATAGTCGATATAACGTGAAGTCCAGTGGCTCCAAACGCGCTCCCTTTTGTTGGCCCAGGCCCACGTTACTGCGGACAACGCTTCAAATGTATGTTGTGTATGTTTGCTATGTATAGCGTTGCTCTCAAAGGTCCACAAAGGCTCCTTTCTGCCTTCGTCATACGGGTCGACAAAGACGCGTATGCGTTGCAAGCCTGTGCTCTTGTTATCCACCACAGGTGACTCTAGGATTATATCCAGGCGATCTCGATAGCGTTTTTGTTGTACTCTTCCCAGGCTGATGGTCAGGGCTTCAAACGACGATCCGTCACTATCTGTAATTTCCTGTACAAAGAGAAAGCCCATCAAATGGTTTTGATCGAGTAGCAGTTCATGGACCACGGAAATGACTTCTTCTGGAATGCCTATGCATTCATTTTCCAAAATACGGATTGACTCGGATATCAGTTCTAGATCCTCACATGGCCGCACTCTTAGACTTAACGTGTTTAGAACGCCGTCCTTGTTCCACGGGCGAGACCAACCATATTTCCTGGTGCTACGGTATCTTTCCATTGCCCGCATGAGCAATCGTAAGACCCCGGGCCTCTGCGTCTGTTTACTCAGGATGTCTCTGATTCCGTTGTACTGTGACTCACTGTCTATTGTGTATTCGTCTTTGGGGGCCATTACTGGTTTTGCCTTTGCTATTTATAGTCAGGAGAACGTTTTTGCGAATGTTGCAATGACGGTGCCGTATAGCGACTTTTGTCAACAAAGCGAGGGGGAATAGGTTTGCGGAGGCATTTATTACGAGATGGTAATAGCGAAAAAAATACGGAAATTAGCAGGGTGGAATTGAGCGATAGCGTTATTTTTCAATCAATTAGCTTTTGTAAAATGAATTGAAAATGAAAAACCTTATTTGAATATTAAGCCCTTCGTAAGACTGTGCTGTCTTACTTATGCCAAGTCAGTTTTTATGCAGAATTAGCTGTTGACAGGTTCTTTGGCGCTGCCTTACCCTGACCCAACAAATATTAAAAAATTCTCCACGGGGAGGGAGATATGTTTAATCCGACACAATTGGGTGCGCGTACGCGTGCACCAATCAAGGCATTTTTGTTTTTAACTCTTGGCGCAAGCTTGGCGTCTTGTTCCTATCTTGGTTATGAAGAAGCCGGTTTGAGTGAACAAGATTTGCTAATCCAGGAACTCGATAATAACCAAATGGTGTGGGCGCAATCGGGTGTATCGGCATACAGCTTTGATATCGAAAAAGACTGTGACTGTCCTGATGAAATAAAGTCATCGCAGAAAATGACTATCCAGAGCGACGAGGCTCTGGAAGATAAAGAAGAGTTAGAAGCGGAGATTGATGCGGCGGCAGAAAAGGTTCGTGGCAAGATTGTAGCGCGTGAAGGCAGCGACAATAATCGTGCGCAGGCAAATCAATCTGTGCGTATGGAAACGGTTTTCTCTGATTTACGTCAAGCCATTCAGCAAGGATCAGTAAGAAGCGTTAATTACGATTCGCGATATGGATACCCCCAGACAGTTGTCTTGAATAACCAGTTCAGACAGTCTGGCGACGATAATGGCTCTTTTAGAGTTAATGGTTCGAACAACGGCGACAATCGCTCTTTCAATACGTCTGCTGACGATGATGGCCGTGGTTTTAACAATGGCTTTACTGTCCGCACCAATAATTTTCAGGTTCGTCGCAGCGATGATGGCCGTCAAAACATTCCTCTTAGCGGGCAACTGATTCGCCAGGATAGTGATGATGCTAACCGCGTTGCTAACCCTTACTGGCTTGTTAGTAATGATGGACGCTGGAATCAATTGAATGTTTCAGGCGATTTGGACAATCAATTCAGAGGCCTGCAAAATCGCTCATTCGTTCAACTAAATGGCCAATGGTTTCCTGGCGGAGCTAGTGGTCAAGGTGTATACATTCCGAACCAATTTCAAGTGCGGACAGACAGCGATGATAATCCCTTCCGTAATAACTTGAATGGAACCTTGTATTACTCAGTTGCCAACAACACATCTTACGATCTTGATGATTTTTATGTTAGCGACGATAGAGGCCGTAATGTCTTTTTGAACGTCCCTGCGAACCTGCGCAATCAAGCACTCGCCCTTTCAGGCCAACGAGTTAATCTTCAAGGTAACTGGTCGACAAACTATCTCGATCAAAATGCGCGTTTTAGTCCTAATGCATTCAATTCATTTGTCGCCAATGTACGTTCCTTTCGCGGTATTCTGAATCGACCAAATACCTATCCCGTCCCCGGTGTTTTGCAAAATAACTACCTGCTTGTAGATGACTTCGGTGGAGTTCAGGAAGTTGAGATTCCTGCGAACCTGATCAACAATCTGGCTTATCTGATCGGTCAGCGTGTTGAAATACAGGGTTCGAATATCTATTCCGGATATTATGGACAGCAGCGTGTTTATGCGCAGTCGGTTAGGCCGCTTCAGAATATTTTCACCAACAGCGTGGTGACTGGCGTCATCAGTACCATGTTGAGCTCTGGCGGGTATAGCAATATAGATCAGGTATTATTGCAAACCGATCAGGGAACCTCGATTACCGTGCAGATTCCTTCGATCTATCGTAATCCATACAATACTTTGAGTGCAGGTATGCGCGTTCAAGTAAATGGGGCGTGGATTTCATCCGCATCGTATGGCAGCCAGGGTATTTTTGAGGCGCGGTCCCCAGTTCAGATTGTGAACTACGGATACAGCACAGCTACAACATATAGTGGTTACATCAATAATCTCGGGGCGTCCTTTGGTGGCGGCGTGAGTTGTACTGGTGCGCAAAACAACTACAGCTTCACCACTGACAACGGCCAGGTTTTGCAGTTGTACGTCAGTAATACGACACGCGTAAATGGACTCGCAAATGGACTGGTAAATATTCCTTATCAGTCACGCGTTCAGGTGTCTGGCACTATGCTCTCTCCCGGTGTATTGCAGGCCAATACGATCGATGTATACCAGCAAAACAACACAACAATTGTTGGTACCATTATTGAGATTGGTGCGCCTAGTGGAACATTTACCTGTACAGGCCAGTTGTTGAGCTATCGCTTGCTCGATCAATACGGCAATGCCTATTCGATTACTGTTTCACCTAGTAGCCAGGTGCAAGGTAGCCAGGGCACTAGCTTCCTGCGTATCGGTGACTATGTTCGTGTAACGGGTTCTTCAACCAATAACGGATATGGGTCAACTTTCTATGCGCGTCAGATCACTGCGATTTCAGTGGCGACGCCGGGAAGTGCGCTTCCGTTTCCCGGAACTATACCTGTGACCTATCCTAATCCTTTCACTGGTTCTCTGACTTCTTTCATGGGAACCGTGACTGGCTTGGATTGTTCCACTGGCCTGGATGAAACCTACATCTTTATAGATCAGTCAGGCGCGTTGTATAAGTTGCGCGTGAATATGAATCTGCTCGCAACAGGTATGCTGATCGATGTAGGTACTCAATTGTCGGTTACTGGCTCACTGGTTAATAACGAAATTGTTGCACAACAAATCAACCCAATTGCAACATTTGCCGACCCGGTCAACCGCGTTCCACTATATGGAACTATTATGTCTCTGACTAATAGCGTCCAAACAACGTGTGGATTCCCGGTCAACACCTACCAGTTCCGAACTGACAATGGTCAGATCATGCAACTACGTATAACTAACGAAGCCGCTATGCATCAGCCAACGCAATTCGACAATGGTACACGTCTCGTTGTCGTGCGTCGCGTGAGTGGTGCTAACCCACAAATCGTGGATGCGCTCGAAGTTCAATACTCCCCGATCGTCGGTGCTGGTCTGCCGGTGAACTTTGGAGTTGGTGGTCAACCGATTTCGGTCACTGGTACGATCACTTCGGTTGGTTGTACTAACGAATACTACTTCGTCGATCAAAATGGTACTGGCTATCAGTTACAGATGAACAACTCTTCGTTGCCGTCTACCGCCTTACTATCTGTTGGTACGAAGTTGAGTGTTACCGGGCAGATTCTCGGTAATCGTTTGGTGGCAACCAGCGTTTATCCGAACACTTTGCCTGTGTATACGCCACCACCACCACCGGTTTCCGGAACGATCACAAATTTGATCAATACGGTAACGCTTAGCTGTGGGGTCACAATCAATACATATAACTTCCAGAATGACAACGGTCGCGTACAACGTCTTCGCATCGGAAGTTCAGTCGGTGGATTGTTACCAGGACAAACAGCTACAGGTTCAAGGCTCTATATCTCCAACCGCATAGAGTCATTTGATGGGCAGGTGATAGACGCGCTCAGCGTTAGCCAACAGAGCTACTTTTACTGATTTGACCCCGGATGCGCTGGAGAAACTCACAGTTACTTCAGCGCGTCCACTTAGAGGTTAAATCGAATTAAGTCTACAAATATTGTCTAAGAAATCGCCCGGTATGAGAATGATCGTACCTGGCGATTTCTTCTGGCGTTCCTGCAGCGATAATCTTGCCGCCTTCGTTTCCACCCTCAGGGCCTAAGTCGATAACCCAGTCAGCTGTTTTAATGACATCAAGATTGTGCTCAATAATCACAACCGTATTTCCCTGGTCTCGAAGTCGGTGTAAGACTTCCAGTAATTGCTGTACATCATGAAAATGTAGACCGGTTGTTGGTTCGTCAAGAATGTAAAGCGTATTGCCGGTATCACGCTTGGACAGTTCTTTTGCAAGTTTTACGCGTTGCGCCTCTCCCCCGGAGAGTGTGGTAGCGCTTTGACCCAGACGGATATAGGAAAGCCCTACCTCGATCAGTGTTTGTAGCTTGCGTGCAATCACCGGTATGTTCTCAAAGAACTTCAGCGCGTCTTCCACCGTTAACTCCAGTGCCTGGTTGATACTCAGTCCCTTGTATTTAATTTCCAGGGTCTCCCGGTTATAACGTTTTCCTTTGCACACGTCGCATTGCACATAGACATCGGGAAGAAAATGCATCTCAACCTTGATTAATCCGTCGCCCTGGCATGCCTCACACCGGCCCCCTTTTACATTAAAGCTATATCTGCCGGGACCATAACCTCTTGCACGCGACTCGGGTGTGTTGGAGAATAATTCTCGTAAGGGCGTGAATAGTCCAGTGTAAGTTGCAGGATTAGATCGGGGTGTGCGTCCTATCGGACTTTGATCGATATCAATTACTTTGTCGAAATGACTCAATCCCTCGATACGTTCAAAAGGAGATGGGTCGAGACTAGCCCTGTTTATCGCTTGTGCTGCATAGGGATAAAGTGTGTCATTGATCAAAGTGGATTTGCCCGAGCCGGAAACACCAGTGACGCAGGTGAGCAAGCCAATAGGAATTTCGGTCGTCACATGACAAAGATTATTTCCACTTGCACCGATAATGCGTAGCATGCGATGTTTGTTTGGTGTCATTCGTTTTCGAGGAATAGCAATTTTCAAAGTTCCATTCAGGTACTGTCCAGTCAACGAGTTTTTGTTTGCTGCAACGGCATCAGGAGTACCTTGCGCAACGACTTCTCCGCCGTGCACGCCAGCTCCTGGGCCAATGTCAATTACATAATCGGCACACCGTATAGCGTCTTCATCATGTTCTACGACGATTACCGTATTACCAAGATCTCGCAAATACTTGAGTGTTGTCAACAAACGCTCATTGTCCCTTTGGTGTAAACCGATTGATGGTTCGTCGAGCACATACATTACACCAACTAATCCGGCGCCAATCTGGCTAGCAAGGCGGATTCGTTGCGCTTCGCCGCCTGATAAGGTATCAGCTCGTCTGTCCAGACTGAGATAATTTAAACCAACATTGACTAGAAACTGGAGTCGCTGCTTTATTTCTTTGATAATTTTTTCGGCTATTTTTGCGCGAGCACCTTCAAACTGTAGTTGTTGAAAAAAATCGTGTGCAACGCCGATAGGCATATGGGTGACCTGTGGGAGGGCATGATTGTCAATGAAGACATTGCGTGCCTCACGGTTCAGTCGAGTGCCTTCACAGTCTGGGCAAGGGTGAGTGCTAAGATATTTGCTCATTTCCTCGCGCACTGCACTGGAGTCTGTTTCGCGAAAACGTCTTTCCATATTTGGGATAATGCCCTCGAAAGGATGTTTTCTTTCGATTTTCTTGTTGCGTTCGCTTTGATAAGAAAAGCTAATTTCTTCGCTTCCGCTACCAAAAAGTACAATTTGACGTATCTCGTCGGGCAGTTCACCAAATGGTGTGTCGAGATCGAATTTAAAATGCGTTGCCAATGCATCCAGCAATGCGGAATAGAAACCGTTGCGTCTGTCCCAGTTTCGAATCGCGCCTTCGCTGAGACTTAATTCCGGGTGGGATACTACCCGCTTGGGATCGAAAAACTGTGTAACTCCCAGGCCGTCACAACTAGTACACGCTCCCGATGGATTGTTGAAAGAAAAAATTTTAGGTTCGAGTTCTTTCAGGCTGAATCCGCAGTGAGAACAGGCAAACTTCGCCGAGAAAGCTAGTTCCTTCTCTTTTTCATCGTCCAGTGATTGGATAATTGCTATTCCGTCGCTGAGTTGTAATGCCATCTCAAAAGACTCGGCGAGACGCTGTTTTATATCGTCGCGAATCTTGAAGCGATCAACAACAACTTCAATATTGTGTTTCTGATTCTTATCCAGCTCAGGGATGACATCGAGTTCGAAAACTTCGCCATCAATGCGTGCTCGCACAAAACCCTGGGAGCGCAATTCGCCCAGCAATTGAAGATGTTCGCCTTTTCGGTCGCGAACAATCGGCGCAAGCAACATATATCTGCCGCCTTCGGGGAGTTCAAGCGTATGATCGACCATCTGGCTTACGGTTTGTGCCTGTAGCACTGTGTTGTGGTCAGGGCAGCGCGGTTCACCGGCTCGTGCAAACAGTAAACGCAGGTAATCATATATTTCCGTGATCGTACCGACTGTCGAGCGAGGGTTATGCGACGTCGATTTTTGCTCAATAGATATCGCCGGCGATAGACCTTCAATATGATCTATATCGGGCTTCTCCATGACCGACAAAAATTGCCGAGCATAGCTGGACAGCGATTCAACATAACGGCGCTGTCCTTCCGCATAAATCGTGTCGAATGCAAGTGACGACTTGCCCGAACCGGACAGTCCGGTTAGTACCACAAGTTTGTCGCGAGGTATTTCGAGGTCGATATTCTTGAGATTGTGTGTTCGGGCACCGCGTAGGGTGATCTTGTCCATTGGAATTCCTGAGTCGAACCGAACCTGCTAATATACGGCGTTTCGCCGAATGATGCCAAAACGAATTATGCCGGCTTTGTTACAGGGCGCACATCAGGCATCAATAGCAAGTCAAGTTATAGGTATATTAGTGAAACAAGAACATACACAAAATGAGGATTTCGATCCGGATATCATGACCGGAACAGAAAAACGTGCATCCGTTTCACTGGCGATGATTTATTCCTTGCGTATGCTTGGTCTGTTCATGATATTGCCTGTTTTTGCACTCTATGCGCAGCATCTTGAAGGCACGACGCCCCTGTTGATTGGTGTTGCAATTGGGATATACGGTTTAACCCAGGCCTTTTTCCAGATTCCCTTTGGTATGGCGTCCGATCGTTTTGGACGCAAGAAAGTAATTGCCTTTGGCTTGCTGGTGTTTGCCGCGGGTAGTGTGGTAGCCGCCACAGCGGATAGCATGTGGGGCGTTATTGCGGGTCGGGCTTTGCAAGGTGCGGGCGCAATAGCCGCTGCGATTATGGCGCTTGCCGCAGATCTAACCCGTGAAGAGCACCGTACCAAAGCCATGGCGATGATCGGAGCCAGTATTGGATTGTCATTCGCCTTTTCTCTGGTCGCTGGTCCCGTCATCGATGGCTGGGTGGGAGTAAATGGGATCTTTTGGATTACTGCCGGTCTTGCCTTGGGCGGGATTGCTGTTCTGGCCTTTATTGTACCGACGCCAATAAATAGCCGTTTCCATCGTGACGCTGAACCCATCCCATCCCAATTTCGAACCGTGTTAGGGAATCCGGAATTGCTCAGGCTAGATGTGGGCATCTTTATATTGCATATGGCGTTGACGGCCAGTTTCGTCGTTTTGCCCCTGGTCTTGCGCGACAATCTGGGATTGGCGTCTTCTGAACATTGGAAAATCTACCTGCCGGTCTTGTTGTTGGCGTTAGTGGTAATGGTGCCCTTTGTCATCATCGCCGAGAAAAAACGGCGTATGAAACAGGTATTCGTCAGCTCGATACTGATGCTTGCGGCTGGTGAGTTTGTCTTTTTGGTGGGTGCTGACTCACTTGCTATTGTTGTACTGGCGCTGCTTACTTTTTTTATTGGCTTTAACGTGCTGGAAGCGACACTGCCTTCGCTGATCTCGAAAACGGCGCCGCCGGATATTAAGGGGACGGCCATGGGAGTTTATTCGAGTTCGCAGTTTTTCGGCGCGTTTTGCGGTGGCGGGATAGGCGGCTGGATACATGGCCAATTTGGCATTCAAGGCGTGTTTCTTTTTATTCTGATGGCTTTAATGCTGTGGTTTGCAGTGGCCGCGACGATGAAAAATCCCCGTTATCTTGCGAGTTATATGGTGAATATCGGTAAAGTCGATGATGAGACTGCCCGTCGGCTTGTTGGTGAGCTGACCGCAGTTACTGGGGTTGCCGAGGCCGTGGTGATAGCGGAAGAAGGTATTGCTTATCTGAAAGTAGATATTCACGCCCTGGATAAACAACAGTTGAAGCGTTTTAGTCAGGTGTAGTGGTGACAATCATATCGCCAATATTCGGTGCCGTTTAGACAATAGTGGACCGTCGTTGGCGCCGGTATGGTATGATGCCCGAATCTCTATTGGGATGAAAATAATAATATAAAAAATTCAATAAGTTATTATGCGAGGTGTATATGGCGCGAGGAATCAATAAAGTAATCATTATCGGAAATCTGGGTAATGATCCGGATATCAGATACATGCCAAGTGGTGGCGCTGTGGCGAATCTGAGTATTGCCACTTCAGAAAGTTGGAAAGACAAGAATTCAGGTGAACCCCAGGAGCGGACCGAGTGGCATCGAGTAGTGTTATTTGGACGTCTTGGTGAAATTGCAGGTGAATATCTGCGCAAAGGTTCCAAGGTCTATGTTGAAGGCCGTTTGCAGACGCGTAAATGGCAGGACCAAAATGGACAGGACCGTTATACAACGGAAATCATCGCTAACGATCTGCAAATGCTTGATAGTCGTGGTGGTGCAGGTGATCAAGCCTTTAGTGGCAGTGGCATGGCAAATCAACAGCCACGTGGCCAGTCTTCGGCGCCCTCAAACCGTTCTCAGCCGCAGGCAGCGCCAGCTGGAGACTTTGGCGATTTCGATGACGACATCCCGTTTTAGGTCGCGACAATCGTATAACAAAAAAGGGACAGCAATACTGTCCCTTTTTTTATTCAGTCGATATTTGCAAACGATTTACGATTAAACCAAAAAAATTATCATTCCCGGAAAACTTCCAGCCTAACTGCAGTCCGCAGTTTTTACACACGATAATTTGCCAGTGATAGCCTGGAAACCAGGTGTCTTGTGGTGTGCGTAATCCTTGCGTGCGACAGTTTTCCACCTCCGAAAAACAGGCGATATGAAAGGTGATGGCTGCAGGGTTGGTGAAGCTGTGTGTGAAATCGCCTGCTATAACAACGCGAAAATGTGGCGACGTGATTAGTGTGTTGCAAGCAATGCAGCATAAGTTGTCATTATGTTCGGAATGTAGCGACATATCTGCTGGTGAGAAAAGACGCGTGTTTCTCTCCAATATTTTTTGCTTTAAAAGATGTATTGAATTCATGGTGGTAATTGTGAATCAGTTAAATTGATTTAGTATGCGCAAAAAAATATATTTCGCAAGTAACATGTAAAGTGAAAACGTCAGAAATATATACCTTCATTCATGAATAGTAATTTTTGCATGGGTTTATATTGGTATCTACAAAACTCAACGATGCTCTTTGCGTGTCAGTTGGGATGTTATAACGATGAGGATGTAAGCCTAGCAATGCTTACTCTCTCTGCAAGGAGAAGTATGCTTGCTGCGAGTCGTGTGCTAATTCGTTTGTGGATGGTAATTGCCGAGTGTTGGGCAAGAATCTAATGATGATATGCGTGATTAGAATTGGAGATGCGGAGATAGTTTAGCGATTAAGGCATGACTGTCGTTTTTAGTCGGATTTGGATTTCGTGTAGGTGACGCGGTTACACTTTCTAACTGCTCGCGGAAAAAATTCAGTTTTCACAACACAAAGGTGCGTAGGTAAAGACTATGCGCAAAATTGGAAATACGACAGATGGATTGCCAGTAAGAAATTTACGTTCTACACTGCCAAGTATTACAGGAACGTTGTAACAAAAGGAGTTCATGACATGATGCGGCGTGAAACAACGACAATATTTTTTCTTCTCGGTGTCTTCATTACTTTTTTCAGTGCGTGTGGAGGCGGCGCGTCGGGTGATCCCGACAAGAATGAGATCATGCTTTATGTTAGTCTTGGGCCGAGTAGTCACTACCCAGAAAATGCCACTGACAACCAGGATCGAATTTTTAATTATTGGGGAAGAACCGTTAGGTTTTCTGTGCAAGGATTGGATGAAGATCTCAACAGTTCGATCAACCTGATAGCAACCAGCAATTTTGATTGGGAAGGTAGTAGTTACCAGGATGGTACGCTTTACGCAAACACCGTATTCAAGCTACAGACAAATGGCAAGTATCCTGGTGGTAGTTACAAGTTTAAATTCTATGTGGACTGGAATGACAATGCTGTGTTTGATGCAGGCGATGTGTTTATGGGAAGCTACAGTCTTTATGCAGACCAGGATGAAGATCCAAAGACGCCGATAACGAAAGTCGCAGCAGCGGATTGGGGAACACAAATCCGTTATGACGATTATGATAACTCCATCGTCGTCAACGACCCCCTGGATTCGACAACTGGCACGCCCTGGATAGTGCACAGTATTGGAGAAGGTGTGCTGCAAGTCTATTGAATCTAAGCCGTTTTCTTGCGCTTGGTCTCGGCATGCACAGGGGTTTGGGAATTGGGTGCGCCCAACTTCCTTGTTATAATCCCTGTCAGCTCCGATTCCTCAAACGCAAGGTAATGTCATGACGAATGCTTATCCGGATTTTTCCCTGGCCTATTATTCCGGCGACCGTAAAACCGGCACACTGGTGCATATTAGAAATAGTAATGGTCAAATCGAGGTCACAACACTACCGAGCGGAAAGGACTCCGGTCTCGATAAGGCCCTAAAACCAGTTATGGTAGGAACGACAGGTACTCAAGCTGTTTTGCTTGATCCGCAAAGCAAAGAGTTGAATGTCGTAAATGAATTTCCTGAAGACGCATTTGCTGCACACGTATACTCCGATCCTTATACAACACTAGACTGGTTTATGAATGATGGGGACAAGGAGACGGGTAACGATACCTTGAATTGTGGCAGTAACGGATCATCGGTGAGCGTAGTCGAAAACAGTAATTCGGGTGCGGCAAGATATCTTGGTACCGTCTGCGTAGGTCGAGGACATCATCAGGCGGCTTTTACGTGGCCATCTACAACAGTGCCCAATGCCCCCCGTCGGGCGGTTATTAGTAATCTCAAAGACGGCACTTTGAGTTTTGTCGGTAGTGACCCAAACGATAGCGCGACATTTTTAAAAGTACTTGCGACCTTGAATCTGTGTGAGCCAGATAAAGAGCAGGGCTTGCAAGCAGACGCCGTACCTAATAATGCATTCCCGCATGGGCTGGTTTACTCGTCAGTAACGGGGAAGCTTTATAACCTCAACAACGGTTACGGTACGGTGGTTGTAATTGACCCCGCGACTGCCAAGATAGAGAAGCGGATTAACTTCAAAGGTCACAGCAATCTATTTATTTCCCGCGACGGACGCTATGTGATTGGACGCGGTGCCGACAGAAAATCCGACCCGGATCATGTAATTGCAAAATTGTCGGTATTGGATGTCACTGACAATACCGTAGTAGATAGTATCAATCTGTCCGATATTTATATCAGTAAGTATTTCTTCAACGTTGATGGAAGTCGTTTGTTTTTAACTACGAGCAGTTCCGGCAGCGAAGATCAACAAAAAAATCTAAAGACCGATGTAGTTGCCTGCTTCGACATGACGGCTTTGCCCAAGTTGAAACAAACCCATGAGCTGAAACTGGGTAGTGTTGGAACACTAGATTTTCTTTCGGATGGAACGGTGTTCAGTTCCGATGGCCCGAACGGTGAAGTAGTCGTGCTGGATGGGGGAAATCTGGAAATTGTCGAGCGTATCCGAGTTAATAGTGGTCAGCCGCATTCGCGTTTATGGCTACTGCCTAATTGACATCGGAGTAATTGAGACATTAATTATTCAATTGCTGAAACAACAACATGACGTCCTTATGATTCTCTATTCGAGCAAGATCAATCGGCAGTTCACCTTGTTTGTTGCGTACATTGATATCGATACCAGCGTTGATGAGTTCAAAGGCAATTTGCCGGCTGCCATGTCTTGCTGCCAGATGTAGAGCTGTATTTCCGAGCCTGTTGCGTGCGTGAATGTCTATTCCTTCTTTGATAAGTATTTTGGCGGTTTCAATTTGTCGGTTGGCGGCGGCGAGGTGCAAAGCGGTGTTGCCCTGAAGGCTGGTTGACTGGATATCGACTCTTTTGGATAGCAAGGCGCGAATGAGTTCGTCACGACCTTTGGCCGCGGCTAGATGAAGCAGGGTTTGACCTTCAATGTCTTTAAGATGGGCGGTTCTGGAGCGGCTTAGCAATAGGTTCGTTAAGTCTGGATAATTAAAGTGTATGACATGCCACAGAGGAGGGTGTCCCTGGGTGTCTCGGGTGTTGCTGTCAGCGCCACGTATGATTAGCGTTTTCGCCAGAGCGGTATGACCGTGTTGTAGCGCGGAGACTAATGGGGTGTTGCCCGCCTTGTTCGTTTTGTCAATGTTTGCCCCACGCGCCAACAAAAATAAGGCGGCCTCTTCGTAGTTGAGCGAGACCAGGTAGAAAAAAGCCGTATTGCCTCGATTGTCTTCGGCATCGACGTTGGCTTTGTGATTTACCAATAGTTTTACCGTTTCCAGGAATCCACCTTTGGCAGCCCAAATGAGGGGTGTTTTTCCTTCATTATCACGTGCGTGTATATCGGCGCCGTGTTTTAGTAGCATCTGCGCGATATCGAGATATCCACCTTTTGCGGCATACATCAGCGGGGTGCGCAAATCCTCGTCCAGGACATCGACTTTTGATCCTTTTTTGAGCAAGGCTTCAATTGCGTTAGTTTCGCCTTTTGCAGCGGCCATATGCATCTTGTCCCAGCTCTGAAAAGGCGGGGTAGCTGCCGATACAGTAGCGCTAGGCAAATGCAATAAAACCACAAAAAACAGGGTGAAATTAGGGATTAGACTACGATTGATCTTCATAATACATGTATGAATACTATGGAATAAGCGAGTTCCAAAATTGTCAAAAAACATGTTTATACCGTATTGTGGTTCTAATTTATTCGAGGAATCTTCCGTCCAATCGGTGCAAGATTCCTGCATGGAATCGGACATTACCTGGCGAAGATGAAATAAAATTGTAAATACTTGTTTTTATTGAGAGGGGAAGGAAATTTGCCTAAAGCGTGGCAAAATTAGGACGAAATCCTATAAATGGCTGAGAAAGAAGCAAATTTGAGCAAAAACCGAAAAGAGTTCTATGCCTGTTATTACTAGACACATCGCAGTTGTCTTATTCCTGTTACTCGCGTCCCCCGTTTTTGCTGACGAGCTGGGAGATGCGAAGAATGCCTATGGCGCCGGTGAATTTGAAGAAGCGGCGGCGCTACTGCGTCCGCTCGCCCGTGATGGCAACCCGGAGGCGCTGTATCTCCTCGGTCGTATGTATGAGCAGGGAGACGGCGTAGGCAAAGATGAACAGGAAGCGCGCGATCTGTATCGCCAGGCCGCGGAAAAAGGTCATAACAATGCTGGCCAGCGGCTGGCGCTGTTTGAAAATTCCAATAGTGGTGACGAGTCCGTCGTGCTTGAGTGGTATCTGCCTTCCGCGGAGGAAGGCGATATGGAGGCACAATACAATCTTGGTTTTATGTACGAAACGGGTTGGGGTATCGGAATTGATGAGCGCAAAGCAGTTCGCTGGTACAAAGAGGCGGCGGATCAACAACACGATATGGCACAACTGCGCCTTGGCATGATGTATGTCGTCGGAAAAGGCGTGGAAAAAGATCAGGATGCTGGCGTGGAGCTGTTGCGTTTGTCGGCTGAGAATGGCAACCGTATCGCGGAGATTCTTGTCCAGGAGGTTTTTGATATAGGCGATGCCAAAAAGTTGAATGCCGAAAAACTCATCAGCGGTTTGCGTCGTGTCGTCGACGAGGGTGAGAAGGAAGCATTACGGACATTGAATGCCAGCCTAGACCGAGCCCGGTCACGCAATAGAAAACAGGAACGAGAGGCCGAGCCTGCGAAAGAGGACACACGTCGCGATACGCGGGTCTTGAACGAGCGTCAGCCAGTCGAAAGTGATGAGCGCTTGAGCTCGGCACAGCTCAATATTGCACGAGCGCTGGACAAGGGGACTGGCGTGCCTGAAAACGAAGCCGAAATGGTGCGCTGGTATATATCCGCCGCTCGCCAGGGTAACGCCGATGCCCAGTTTAACCTGGGTGTGCTCTATATGCAGGGACGCGGTGTAAATCGAGATACTCAGGAGGGCTTGCGCTGGTTTAATGCCGCAGCCAGTCAGGGACACCAACTGTCAAAAGACTATCTTCAGCTGTGGAACAATGACCCAGATAATTCCTCCCTGGGTGGATCAATTGCGGTAACATGGCTGAAAGAAAATGCCCGCAACTGGGATCTCGAAAGCCTGTTTCTACTAGGGCAGATTTACGAGATGGGACGCGGGGTTAATCAAAACTTAAATGAAGCAAAGCTATGGTATCGCCTCGCAGCAGAGGGCGGGCATCGTGAAGCAAAGCGCCGATTGGACCAGATTGGTCAAGGTGTCGCATCACCGACTACGGCTACAACAGTTATAACGACTCCTGCCGATCGGGGAGTGGGTCAAGATTCAACGTTAACGACGGGGAAGGCAGTGGCGTCTCAGTTTGACTGGTTTTGGATGATATTAGGAGTTGCCGGTATCGTCGGCCTGGGCTCAGTCGTATTTTTTCTTTTTCGCCGCAGCGGCGGTCAAATGCCGAGTTTTCAGCTGCAGCGGCCCGCTCAGAATACTATCGGTGCAAACCAGCTGCGCAGTGAAGATGTCGATTTCCTCAAGGGGCTTTGGGATGACAAGCCTGAACCCGAGAGGCCTGTCGCAGAAGTCAAAGCCAAACCCGCAGAGCCGGCGAAAGTTGCACCGGAGCCAGCAACCAATCGAGGTGGCGCGACTGAGGTGTTCAAAGCTGTTACCTGGGGCCCGGGGGGCAAGAAAAAACCGATAATTCCGGAAGACGATATTCAGTTGCCGGATATTCGCGCCTTAGTCAGTGACGAAGTAGTGCGTGACGAAGATACGGCAGTAGAAAAACCAGTCAGTGATGCTCCTCCACCTAAGGCTGTTTCAGAGCCCACGCGAGTCAAACATGTTGCACCCCCGGTACAGACGCCTCCGCCGCGACCGCCGTCTCAGCCGACTAAGTCAAGTGAACAGGGTGCTCCGGTAAAAGCCACTGAAACCAATATATCGGTTGAGCGAGTTAGGGGCGCAGGAGAAATGAGGGTAGAGCCGCCGAGGGTCAAACCGGCAGAATCACCAATTACTGGAAAACAAACCATTTCCGCCGAGGGAATTGCTGGCACCGCTATCAGTCGCGATGCCCTGGCATCCGGTAGAGTAAAAGCAGATAACTTGTTTGACGACGGTTTTGGTATTGATCGCGAGGGCAAGGTGTTGCCAAAGCGATCTGAGTCTCAGATAAGCGAAAAGCCTACCGAAGAAGCCAGACCTAGCGGACCAATAGACTTTGCAGATCTTGATCTCCATGCCATACGCCGCGGTGGAGAGTCTGTTCGGGCGCCGGTGATTAATATTAAATCTGAAGGACCGGTATCAGCTGAGAGATCATCAATTCCAAGTATAGAGAAACCTTCAATTGCACGTGGCACTTCTCGTGTTTCCGCCAACAACCTGGGTACAAGCACTACGCCGCCACCGCCGCCTCCTCCTCTTGAGCCGAGCACTCAGCAAAGCGCCCAGGTAACGGACATATCTTCCGGTGGCGACGAGAGTCGCTCGCTTGCCGAAGTGCATTTCAATATTGGTCTTATGTTTGCGACAGGCGATGGCGTTCCTAAAAACGATGTGATGGCGGCCAAGTGGTTTCGCAAATCTGCAGATGAAGGCCTGCCCGAAGCGCAGTTTCGTCTGGGCGAATTCTATTTAAGTGGAACTGGTCTGGAAAAAGACATCGACCAGGGTATGCAATGGATACGTAAAGCGGCGAAACTGGGACATACCGCTGCTATTGAGTTGCTAACCAAGCGTAACCAAGCGTAACCAAGCGTAACTACACACTTTTTCTTTCTCTTACTTTCCCATCCGCAACAAGCTCAAACCTCAACCTACACCTGCTGCGTAAGAACTGACTAAGCACGATTTTGTAGTATGCTCGGATTTTCGAGGAACCTTTTTCAAGGTTGTGACGTGTCTAACTAATTGACGGTCGCAAACTCTCAGCCACTAAGCATGAGTCTATTTAACAAGCCCAGCACAAACAAACAGTTCGAAACACACATCAGACCGCATTTGGCTGATCTGTATCGGCTGGCCTTTCGTTTGACCGGTACGCGAGAGGATGCAGAAGACCTGGTGCAGGAGATGGTGCTCAAAGTCCATAAAGGACGTCACAAGCTACAAGAGCTTGATAATCCCCGTACCTGGTTGGCGAAAGTAATGTATCGCATGTTTGTTGATGAATATCGCCGCGCGCAACGGCAGCCCGTACACAGTCTTGAGCAAGATGTAGAAGAATCAGAAATCCAATCAGTTTCGGTAGTTGATGCCGAGGAGTTAATCCAGCAACGACAACTTGTCGAACTGGTTGGCCGAGCTATTCAAATGTTGAGCGACGAGCATCGCATATTGATACTGATGTTCGAAGTAGAAGGGTATTCGCTTGCTGAAATGCAAGAGATTCTTGAGCTACCTCTGGGTACGTTGAAATCCAGATTACATCGCGCGCGTCATCGGTTGCGCGAAATATTAGAAATTCACGGAACCTTTTCTGAAGCGTCCACGTGTAAGGAGCAGAGGGTTTAAAAATGAGCTGCGATTCAATCAAAGATGTGATTATCGACTATGTTGGCGGACAACTGGACAGCGATAACATGGTACGGATTGAAAATCATATTAGTGATTGTGCTCAGTGTCAGCAAAGGGTTTTGAGGGAACGCGAAATTCGTAGAGCCTTGAGTGAACAGCCGACCGATGCTCCAGATAGTGAGTTTTTCGACAGGATAATGGATGACATTGTCCGCAGTTCTGGAGGGCACAAGCATTTTGGGTTTTGGAACGGATTTGCTACAGCAATAGCGGCAGCACTATTCGCCTGGACCGTATTTACACCGGCAACCTTAGTCAATACGGAGAACAGCGAATTAACTCAAGCTGTTGTGACACTGAACGCGCAAGTCGATCAGTTGAAAAATGTTCGGATATCATTCGACTCTCCAGCGGATTTTGAACAAGTCAGTATGTCCTTATCTCTACCAGATCATGTGGAACTGGTTGGGTATGCTGGCGAACGAGAACTAACGTGGACAACGACAATAAGCAAAGGAATAAATATATTAACTTTACCTATTATGGTTAAACATGAAGGAAAAGGGGTGCTGTACGCCACTGTGAGTCGCGCAGGTAAAACAAAAGTGTTTACCATCAATCTCGATGCGACTGCCAGACAGGAGACATTAATCGATGTCTCGATTAAAAACTTCAGTGTTTGAAAGTTACAGGGGAAGACACATGATGAAGCACACTAATTTAAATACTTTTTTCTTTGCGATGATAGGCGCGTTTTTTCTGAGTCCGGTTTCGGCGCTGGAGACGGCAGATGTCGAAGAGATCAGCGTAAGCGTAATCGAAAGCGCTCAAGATGGAATTAAAGAATTCCGTGAACTTGCATTGCCTGCACGAGCATCGACTAGTGCTACTGAACATGCCAAAGGTTTGGAAAAAGCCAATGATGTGCGCACACGCAATGCGGAAAGATTCAACAGTCGAACAGACGACATGGAAGATGGTGTTGATACTGCGGCGACTCAGGCTGAAGAACGTAAAGAGGCGGCTATGGCAAAAGCCGCAGCAGCAAAAGCTGCCGGATTGGCAAAGGCTGAAGCAGCAAAAAATCGTGCTGAAGAACAACGTGTCCGCGGTCAGGAGCGTGCTGAATTGGCGAAGGAACAGGCAGCTGAAGGTAGAGAGCTTGGTCAGGCCCGCGCCGAAGAGGCTCGACAGAAGCGTGAGGATGCTGAGGAGATCGCTACAGTCGTGAAGGAACAAGCAGAAACTGCCAAGGCGGCTGCACAGGATCATAAAGCTGCGGCGATGGAAATCGCAGAAACGGCCAAGGAGCAGGCTGGTGCGAACGCTGATGCAGCGAAGGACGCAGCAGAAGAGCATCGCGCAATAGCCAGTGAAGTTGCCGACCAGGCTCAAGCAATGGCAGACGATGCGAAAACCAATGCGGATGCTGCCAACGCAATTGCGGAAGAGGCCAAAGGAAATGCAGATGCGGCTAAAGCAAATGCTGACGCAGCCAAAGCCGCCGCTGGAGACGCACAGGCAAACGCAGATGCAGCCAAGGCCGCTGCGCAAGAAAAGAAAGAACAGGCTCAGACGCGCGCAGACAACGCAAAGAACAATCGATTTTCGGCCAACTAGTACAGCAGCCCTATTTTGGCCACCGACCCTTCCCTCTGGGAAGGGTTTTTTTATGTCGAAAGAAAAGCGCTACAATAACGTCCGTCATTTAACGGAAGTATAAAAAGATGTATTTTAGGGCTAGCATGCTCGCCATGATGCTAACAGGGATGTTTGGGTTTGCCAGTGCCCAGGGGTCAGAAGACCCGGATTACTTCCGCCTGGGCATAGACGCGTTCAAAAACAAGCAATATGCGCAGGCGATCGAACTGATGCGACTTGCGCGTGAATCAGGTGTTGATGACGAAATCTTGGCCTTCAATCTCGGCTCCGCCTTATACCGTTTGCAGGACTATCCGTCTGCGCTCGACGAATTCTCACGTATTTCGACAAACTCCCCTCTATTTCCTCGCGTTGAATTCAATCTGGCGTTGATCGCTGTAAAACGTGACAAACTGGATGAGGCGCGTGAGATATTTGTGCGCCTTGAGTCGCAAAACTTACCGACACTTTCAGCGATGGCGAGAGAAATGATAATGCGTATTGACGGGGAGCAGAGTCAGTCTGTAGGAACGCATTATCTTTATGTTAGCGTCAGTGGCGGTATTGAAGATAAGACGCTAGAACCGGAAACAGGCACGCCGGGAGAAGAGACTAATGTGTTCTCCAATATATTGCTACTCGGGTCGACATCCATACTGCCATCCCTTATTCGTCACGCCAGTGCCGAAGTCACGATGTTTGGTTTGGTGAACATGCGGCATCAAGAATACGATATCGATATGTTAAATGTGGATCTGGAGAAGTCCTTTCGCTTTTCAAACGTGTCATTAAAAATTGCACCAGGCGTTGGCGCTATGGGGATGGGCTACAAGCCGTATAGTGGAGACTTGCATATTGGAACGGAAGCGAAAATTTCGATCGCAGATATCCTTGATATAAAACCAAGGTATAGTTTTTCGCGTATACAGCACATGTCGGACAATTCTGCGGTTTCCGGGACTCAACAAAAAGTCGGTATTCAAACACAATCCGATTTGGAAGAAATACGGCTGCAAGCAGATGTCGTACTTGAGTCCAATAATCGTAATGATACTTCAGACACAACATATCGTATCTATTCACCGAAACGTATTACGGCCCAAGTTGATATTCAATTATTTCGCGAAAGACGGGCATCGCCGAAGTTTATGTTGGAATGGCGCATAAGTGACTATCCAGCAGTCTCTCACGAGAATCAGCGCAGAGACCAGCGAATCAGGTTCAGGAATGTATCAAATATAAAAATAAATCAGTGGTTAACTGCAGTTGCCGATGTCTCGTACACAGAGAATAGCTCATCTCCAAAGACTTCTTTCTCATATAATAGATGGGAGTTTGTTCTCGGGCTCGAGGGAATGTATTACTGATTATTCTATGGTTCGCCGTGTTTGGTTTCCACCTGGATACCTATTTTTTTCAGGAAAGGTGTCGGTAATATACCCCCAGCGCTGACGATAACGGCTTGGTTTGGAATTTCCATGACTTCGCCTTCCTGTTCGATAACAACAGAGTCTTCTTTTATTTCTTTCACATTGGAATTGAGAAGTACGCTTAACCGTCCTTCGGCTTCCTGGGCAGCGACTTTTTCACGATTTTTTTCTGCCGCGCGACTAAAGGCATTGCTACGATAGGAGAGGGTGACGGTGCTTCCCTGTTCTTCTGCGATACTCGTTGCGGCTTCCAGCGCACTGTTACCACCACCCACCACCAGCACATGCATTCCCTTGTACTGTTCCGGGTCAATGAGGTTATATACGACTTTCGATTGTTGTTCTCCCGCGACGCCGAGCTTCCGTGGTGAGCCGCGTCGACCAATGGCAAGTAGTACCGCCTTAGTTTCGTATTCACCGTTGGTGCTTTTTACCAAATAGCCGCCACCGGGCAGAGGTGTAATATTTTCCATGCGCTCCTGGTAGTGGATCTGGACACCGGTTCTTTGCTCTACAGCGTTCCAAAACTCGAGCAAGGCTTCTTTGTGAGTCTGGTTTATTTTAATCTTTCCGACAATGGGTAACTCCATCGGCTGAGTCATAACCAGTTTACCGCGAGGAAAGTTAAAAACGGTTCCGCCAAGAGAGTCCTGCTCGATCGTCACGTAGCGTAAGCCAGATTCGAGTGCGCCCAGGCTTGCAGAAAATCCCGCTGGACCTGCCCCCACGATGACGACATCAATTTCCGGTCCGCTAACCGAAGGTAAATATTGCTTGATGTAATCCATTGCTTCTCGCCCCTGAGTCACGGCATTACGTATTAGTCCCATGCCGCCAAGTTCTCCCGCGATAAACAGGCCTTGCATATTGGTTTCGAAATTGGGCTTGAGTGTTGGGATCTCTACACCGCGTTTTTCTGTGCCAAAAACCAGAGTGATTGCATCAAGAGGACAGGCAGCTTTACACGCGCCGTGCCCTATGCAATGTGTGGGATTAATTAGTTTCGCTTTTTCTTCGATTAGCCCTAGCACGCCACCTTCAGGGCAGGCGGTAACACAGGCTCCACAGCCTATGCATACATTGGGATCAATTATGGGATGTAGAGATGCGGGTTCCGTCAAACCGGCTTCTTGAACCTTGATATAGGTTTCCAGGCTTTGCTCACTGACGGTGTCACGGCCACGTTTATAGATATAAAAGATGATCGCGATGGGAACGCCGTAAATAAGCGCATCAACAACATAGGTAGTGAAGGTGGTCCAGATTATGGTGATGAAATCGAAAATTATCTGCATATAGGGATCAATATATAACCATTTGGCTTGGACATGGCGGACAAAGAAGTCCAAATGGAGTAATAACTGGTGCGACCTTGCAAATCATATATTTGCGTATCCGAAAAATTCCTTATGTCATGCCCGTTGTAAATTGTATCGGCTTTTTTCATCATAGAATCAAATAAAAAAACAATAATCTGCGTTTGTGGGGAGTCACTAACCTGCGTTGCCATTGGATATTCAATCCAGTCTAAATCGATTCAATGCAACGTGTTACCTGCTGGCTCATCTAACTCATTGTTTTTAGTGTTCTTAATAATAAAGACTGTTGGACTGCTTTTTCAATCGAAAAACGGATTCAAATTATTTACCGGGGGACCGATAAGAATATTAACCTCCTAATAATAATGAAAAAATACGCGGGAAGGGGACAGACATGGGAATACTTACAGACTTGCCTGAAGCAGGCAAGATTTTGGCGCGTCTGAAATTTATAAGACGTAACGCAGGCAAGTCCGGATCGGGGGAAGGGCGAGCGAGTAGTGTTAAAGAGGATGCGATACCTGAAACCGTGATACAGGAAGACAACAAAAAGTTTGGCCGTGAGGCGAAAATCGTTACCACAATATTTGCGGTGCTTGTCGCCGTACTATTGGTAACGTGGTATAGCTGGCGGGATGAGTATCTGATGAATGCTGAGGATCTGATCTATAACATGGGTCTGATCGGTGGCATCATGATGCTGTTGCAATTCGTCTATTCCATGCGCAAGCGTGTCGACAAGATGCGCCGTTGGGGCAATCTCCGTTTTTGGTTTCTGTTTCATACCTTCATTGGTTTGTCAGCGCCAACCATCATTGTTATCCACAGCCGATTTAGTATTGAGTCCGTCAATGGAGGCGTCGCGTTTTTCTCGATGTTGCTAGTGGTGATTAGCGGTATCGTTGGGCGCTACCTCTACAGCCAGGTCAACTTTGATCTAAAAACGGCGCGTCAGGAATTGAAGGAATTGCATCAAACCGTACATGCGGGCGTGTTACAGCACCATCCTGATCAACTTCGCGAAATCGAGAATATGCTGAAGCTGTTTATGCTGCACGCATTCGCTAATTCGCACGGTGTGATTCATGCATTTTCTCGGGCGTTTGGGGTGAGTATCCGGTCTCGACAGTTGTACTGGGCGCTGATTCAGATGCGCCAGATGTCTGCCCCTGGACGAAACGATGGTGCAACGATGGCAATGGACGGAACGCCAGTGTTTGACAGGGAAGAGCGACGATTACTCAGGATTTATCTCAAGTCGCTGACAAAACTGGCCCGTTACAATGCTTTTAAACATCTGTTTAGTCTGTGGCGTATCGGACACGTGCCCGTCATCTATTTACTATTGATTACTGGTTTGGCACATGTATTAGCCGTGCACATGTATTGAACAGGAGACATTATTGGGGCTTGCGCGTTATTACGGGATTCTGGCGTTAATGTTTACTCTCTTTACATGGCATGGTCAGGCAATGGCCGGTCCAATGGACCGCTTCGAACGCATGGTTATGCCGGGTAAACTGAGTACGGGGCACGTCAAGTACGAAAAAGACTGCAACAACTGCCATAAACCTTTCGAAAAAGGGGCGCAAAGCGACCTCTGTCTTGATTGCCACAAGAAGGTCAATAAAGACGTTGTTGATAAAAAGGGTTTTCATGGTCGCGTCCCCAATATCGATACCCGAAAATGTAGTGATTGTCATAAAGAACATCGTGGCAGGGATGCCGACATCGTAGCGTTTGATCGCGATACCTTCGATCATGATCGTTCAGACTTTAAGTTAAAAGGTTCTCACACCCGTTTAGGTTGTGTGAATTGCCATGATCCTAAAACGAAATACCGGGATGCAGGACAGGGATGTGTAGATTGTCATAAGACTGACGATGCCCACGAAAAGCGCTTGGGCGAAAAATGCGGCAATTGTCATATTGAAACCGTTTGGGGTGAAGCGCATTACGATCACGACAAAACCAAATTCAAACTGGAGGCAAATCACAAACATGTTGCCTGTATCGACTGCCATCCCAACCAGCGATACGAAGAAACACCGAAGGGTTGTTACACATGTCACCAGCTACGCGATGTCCATGAAGGGAATAATGGTAAGAAGTGTGAGTCCTGCCATAATGCCTATTTCTGGAACGAGATCAAATTTGATCACAATAAAGATACCAAGTATGAACTCGAAGGACGGCATGTTACTGTCGATTGCCAGTCATGTCATCGCGGCGACGTTTACAAGAAAATTGGCAAGGAGTGTATTAAGTGCCATAAGAAAGAGGATGCCCATCGGGGGTTGTTTGGCGAAAAGTGCCATGATTGCCATATTTCTCGCTCCTGGTCTAGAGCGACCTTTAATCACAATAAAGACACCAAGTTTGAATTGATTGGTGCACATCGTAAGGTTGATTGCGTCGCGTGTCATCGTGCGGACGTTTATGCCGATTTGAAAAAAGATTGCTATGCCTGTCACCGTAAGAATGATGTGCACGAAGGGCAGGAAGGAAAGGATTGTAAGCATTGTCACAATGAAAAGGGTTGGACTAGTGAAGTGTTTTTCGATCATGATCTGACACGTTTCCCACTGCTAGACAGTCATGCGGTAACTGCATGCGAGGAATGTCATTTAACGCCCGCGTTTAAGGATACCGATACCCAATGTTTTTCATGCCACAAAAAGGATGATGAAAAAATACACAAGTTGCGTTTGGGTGAGAACTGTAGTCTGTGTCATAACTCTAATGACTGGAAGAAATGGTTTTTTGATCACGACAAACAAACAGATTATAAATTGACAGGCGGGCACAAAGGGCTGGATTGTCATGCCTGTCATACCAAACCTGTAAAGAAAGAAATCAAGCTGAGTGATAAGTGCGTGGATTGTCATGAGCAGGATGACTACCACCACGGAGCCTTTGGTCGTGAATGCGCCAGATGCCACATAACAGAATCCTTTAAGAAAGTGATTATGAATTGATGTTGTCGATACGGAAAATTTATATCGTCATGTGTGTATTGCTTGCTGGACTGGGTCCAGTGCCAGTTTACGCAAGTACGATATTGACATCGGTGGATTACTCAAGTGACGAAAACTCCATCTATATCAAAGCGAATTTTGGCGACATCGTGAACTATGAAAAACACTTTCCGCGCAGCCGTGGGAAAATAATTCAAATTCAGATCAGCATGCCAGGTAAGGTTTTTACTGAAACACAATTAAAGCGTCGAGAAACCATTGAGCCGGATGAAAATGCACCATCGGTGATACGTGACATCATATACGAAGGAAACGTTAGAGGTGGTCCGTATCTGGTTTTACGGTTTTCCTCTGTGGTGACGTTTAAACTCGACGAAAGCAAGGGCTCCAAGGTATTGACGGTAACAATTGATCGCAAAGAGCTCGAGGCGTTACAGACGCCAGCTGTAACACAGCAGCCAAGCACGGATGTTAGTGAAGAAGAAAGTCGTGCAACCAGTCTAATGGATCAGGGGCGCAGAGCCTTAACTATGGGACAGAACAGTGAAGCCATTCTTTTCTTCAGTGACATACTGGGCATGCCGGAAAGTCGTTTTACGCAGGATGCCCGTGAGTATCTTGGATTGGCGCGTGAGCGAAATGGGCAATTGGATCTCGCAAAAAAGGAATATGAAGCCTATCTCAAAAGTTACGAAAAGAGTCCAAAGGCTAACACCGTCAGGCAGCGCTTGATGACGCTAGAGGCGCGTATCGTACAGATGGAACGCCGGCTGAAGGACGGTAAGCGAACCGGAACCACTTCAGTTGCTGCGGCTAGACCTGCAGATTTATTTGGCCGCGTGGCTATTCAATCGTATAACGCAGGGCTGCGAAAAGAGGGTGAATCAACACCCGATTACGCTCAAGGGCGTATTCTGGCATTTACCGATCTCAATCAGCGTTGGCGTGACAAGGACAAAGATGCGCGACTTAGTTTTAGCGGAACCATGGATTACGATCTAATCCGTTCTCGTTCCTCGTCAACAACATTGCAGGACACAGAAAAGCCCCGATACGAAGCACGTATACGCTCCCTATTCGGTGAATACAAAGGGCGAACAAATAATATACACGGCAGTTTCGGGCGTCAGTCTGTTAACAGTGGTGGTGTACTCGGTCGTTTCGACGGCGCGATGTTGGGGTATCAACTCAAGAATAAACTATCCGTTTATGGTGTTGTCGGTTTGCCGGTCGACTATGAAGACAATCTCACCCCGCAAACCAATAAGCCCATGTTCGGCGGACGCCTAGACGTCAATGAGATCGCTAAGTATTGGAAGGCGTCGGTCTACGGTATTCAGCAACAAGTTGATGGTATTCTCGAAAGACGGGCCGTCGGTGGAGATTTGCGCTATTTCTTCGAGAACAAGGTTTTTTACTCGCTGGTGGATTACGATGCTTCATATGGAGTCTGGAATTTTCTCACTGGGCACTATGGCTGGCAGGTGAACAAGCGCCTGAAACTGGATGTGCATGCAGACCGGCGTCGTTCTCCTGTGATGTTGACAAGCAATGCGTTGCGTCGGCTTTCGGTTTTAACCAGTGCTTCAGATAAGAATAAAGCCATGGGAGAACTAGATATATCCGACGAGGCTGTATTCAACAGACTGACCAATGAGTCAACAATTAAAGATCTTCTAGACGCCAAAGTTTCCGAAGCGACTATCCGACAACTGGCGCTTGATCAAACCGGAGAATCGTCGTTATATACGGTAGGCATGAACTACGAACTTCGCAAAGATATCAGCCTTATCGCAAATCTCACTATATCAAGTTATGAGGCTGGTAAAGCGCAAGATATAGATGCTACTGAGGAAATGCCTGAGGAACCCGATCCTAAAGCGATCATTGAATCCCCGTTTTTAAAGGGCGATGTTGATATGATAGGTTCTGTCCAATTGGTGCGGCGCAATATGTACCGCGAGCGGGACGTCGTGCTTGCCGGATTGAGTTTTTCCATTAACGAACGCAATAAGCGTTATACCGGTAATGTCGCATTGCGCACACCTTATAAAGAAAAGTGGTGGTTGGATTTGCGTGGACGGGCGATCTATTCAGACAACATTGAACATGGTACTCAGGCGCTTAAGGTCTCGCCCACGGCGCGTACAGAATACCGCTATGACCGCCGCCTGACCTTTGAGTTGGAGGTGGGGGCGGACTATACCCGATCTACCGGTGCTAACGAGGATTTGTTTTGGTTTTTTGGCAATGCCGGCTTTCGCTACATGTTCTAAGCAGGACTATAATTTGGCTAAAACAGGTCGATAATTACAGTTATGAATAGCGGATTTCTTAATTGGAAGAACATCATACTGGGTACGATAGCCATTCTGACTGTCGTGTCCGGTGTAAAAATGATGCAGACTCCGTCCAATATCCTGGCTGATGTGCTGGTGGCCGAACACCGAGGCAGCCTGGAGTTACAAATCAAGTTTAATATCCCTGTTCGTTATGAGGATCATACGCCCAAAAACTCCGGGCATATTGTCCAGATCAAGGTGCGTCCGGTCAGTTTTAGCGATACAGGTAAGAACGAATACTTGGGCAGCGAAACGATTCTGCCTGGCTTTGCGGCACAGGTACCGATTACTGATGTCGCCTATGAAGGCGCTGTGCCTGGCGGCCCTCTACTTACCCTGCGTTTTAGCAAGCCTGTGACGTTTACTGTTACAGAAGATGCTGATTTCTCAAGTATTATCCTTCATCTTCGACGAAGCGACAGCTAACGCCTTCGGTCTCATTTCTCAGTGTACTACTTGGTTTTAATATGTGATTAACCTCACCTCTCTATCCTTGTCGGTTGCTGTTCCCTGATTGGTTTTCAACGCTTTGGTGGGTGGGGTGAACAGCAAGACATGTCATCAACTGCGCTTTGGTGGGAGCAGAAAGTGATGCCACGATTCGAAAACCATAGGCCTGTATACAAGACTGAAGTGAAGACATGGGGAAGGGGACGACTTTGTTCACCGAATTGGTGAAGCGCCCGCATTTCGGCTTTGCGCTTTACCCGCCTTTAGGCTTTATTTTTCTCCGAAAACTGTTAGTGGCAGTTGCAATGCCTGTTTTTTTGGCCTTGCTTATGTCGCTTGCTCCAGGCGTTGTATCGGCCGACGAAATCGTTGTTCCTGCGGATTTTGACCACAATGCCACTGGCTTTCCACTACAAGGCCAGCATGAACGCATCCGCTGCGAATTTTGCCATAGAAACGAAGTTTTCCGCGGCACGCCAGTCAAATGCGATGCGTGCCATAACGATATCATCGCCCCCGGAAAACACGCCAAGCACATCCCTACGCTGGAGCAATGTAGCGACTGCCATGTGCCCTCGGGGTTTGATATCTCCGCGCGCATGGATCACTCCCGTATTACGCGGCCTTGTGGCGCCTGCCACAACGGCAATCTTGCCCAAGGTAAAACCGTCAATCATATACCCACCAATGAAACCTGTGATACCTGCCATACCACAGGCATTGCATGGAGCCCAAGTCTGTTCGATCACGTTGGTATTGTTGATGGGTGTCTGTTATGTCACAACAGCGTAAATGCGCGCGGCAAAGGCATGGGCCACATACTGGTGCAGGATGAATGTCAGGCCTGTCACACGACGCAGTTGTGGAGTGTGCCGTCCAATAGCGTCAATCATAACTTTGTAATCGGAAGCTGTGAGAGCTGTCATAACGGTGCCGTTGCCTCAGGAAAACCGGCTACGCATATCCCAACCACAGATTCCTGTGATACTTGCCACAAAGACATCGGCCGTAGTTGGCATAGTCAGGCAGGCTTTACAGAATTGCATGCGATGTTAACCGAAGGATGTCCCTTGTGTCATACCGGGGTTAGCGCGCGCGGAAAAACTATTGATCACATATTGTCGAGCGAACGCTGTGAGTCGTGTCATACCCCCACCAGTAGTTCATTTTTGGTGTTGCGTAATCCCAAACCAGACCACGCAGAAATCGTAGGGAGCTGCGTCAACTGTCATAACAACAGTCGCTCGGTTGGTAAGAATATCACTCACATCAACAGTACGAATCAATGTCAAGCCTGCCACGAAATCGTGACTTTCAGCATTGTTCCGAAAGTGGATCACAATGAAGTCCTGGGAGTGTGCGGTGCTTGCCATAATAACGTGATTGCAACCGGTAAGGGGCCGAACCACATAGCGACACAAGAGGCGTGTGATGTATGCCATGCAACCACGGCCTGGTTACCTACACAGTTCGATCACTCAAATTTTGATACCAGTAATTGCCAGAGTTGTCACAATGGCTTCCAGGCTACGGGCAAACAAACGGGACACATCGCATCGACAGAAAAATGCGATGCCTGCCATACCACAGGTGTGTCGTGGACGGTATTGTTAGTAGATCACACGCAGACGCTTGGTGATACCTGCGAGACGTGTCACAACAATGTTCTCGCTCGTGGTAAAGGACCTACGCATATCATTACGCAACAGGACTGCGGAATATGTCACACCCCCAACACTCCCTGGTTACAGAATGCGTTTGATCACCAGGGCGTAAGTGGTAATTGCGCGACATGTCATAACGGCTTGCTTGCTCGCGGCAAGTCACAGTCACACATATCGTCAACGGATGTGTGTGAAGCGTGTCATGCAATTGGAAACTGGGCCCCGTTGACGGTGGATCATACAGAAGTTGTAGGTGGGTGTGTCAATTGTCACAACGGCGCAATATCCACTGGAAAAAATAACGGACATATCAGTACCAGTAATGAATGTGGCGCTTGCCATAGTACGACGCAATGGAAACCTGCCGTACGCGTTGATCACAATGAGGTGCAGGGAAAATGCGAAAGCTGTCACAATGGAAAAGTGTCACAGGGTAAAGATCTGCAGCACATCCTTTCCACAGGTGAATGTAACGCGTGTCACAATACTACGCAGTGGACTCCCGCCATTACTGTTGATCATCATGAGGTGATTGGCGAATGTGCCACGTGTCACAATGGCACGATTGCGCGAGGAAAGGGGGCGCAACATGTGCCCACGACTGAAAATTGTTCCGCATGTCACTCGACTACATTGTGGCAGCCAGTCACCAAGGTCGACCACTCTGAAATCGCTGAAAGCACAAGTTGCTTTGAATGTCACAACGGTGTATTGGCTCAAGGTAAATCCACGCTGCATATCGCTTCAACAAATGCTTGCGAAGCGTGTCACCTGGTCGCCGCGTGGATGCCTGCAAAATTTGTCGATCATAATGAGGTTTTGGGCAATTGTGTTACTTGTCACAACGGTGTTGTGACTAGAGGAAAATCTGCGTACCACGTGAAAAGCACTGATGACTGTGACGGATGCCATAGCGTTACGGAGTGGTCGCCTGCAAAATTTGTCGATCATGAATTCATTCTTGGAACATGTGACGTTTGTCATAATGGCAGCATTGCAAGAGGCAAAGGTACTCTCCACTTTAATACGTCGAATACGTGCGAAGCCTGTCATTCAGTTACGCTTTGGACGCCAGTGATTACAGTGGATCATAGTCAGGTGATTGGAAGTTGTTTTTCCTGCCACAACAACAATCCTGTACCTGGCAAAAGCAGACTACATATTGCGACCACTGATCTTTGCGAGGCCTGTCATAACACCACATCGTGGACGCCGGCAACAACAGTGGATCACAGTGAAGTTATTGGTGAATGCCAGAGCTGTCACGGACAGGGAGGGCGCGCCGCGGGTAAGAATCCTGGACACATGCAAACGACAGATGTGTGTGGAGCGTGTCATTTCACAACAGCATGGAAGCCAGTAGTGAGTGTCGATCACAAACAAGTTCTGGGGGAGTGCGAGACTTGCCACAATGGAGATATTGCCATTGGAAAAAATCCTGCGACGCATATTCTATCTTCCGATCAGTGTTCTGCCTGTCATATCACCAGTACCTGGATAACCATACGTGTCGATCATACGCAGGTCTTGGGGGCATGTGTTGATTGCCACAATATGCCTGTGCAACATATCAATACCACCAATCTGTGCGTTGAATGTCACTCCACGACACGTTGGAGTCCAGTCGTACTAGTGGATCATGCTCAGGTGAATGGCGTGTGTTCCTCCTGCCATAATTTACCCGCAGGACATATTGCGTCGACCAATGTTTGTGATGCCTGCCATAACACCACGCGCTGGCGGCCAACAGTGGCTGTAGATCATGCCCAGGTATTGGGATCGTGTGCCGATTGCCATTTTCTGCCGGCCTTTCACATTACCGCCACGACAGCATGTGATGCTTGTCATAGAACCGAATCCTGGGTTCCTTTTACTGTTGATCACAATGAAGTATTGGGATCATGTGAAAGCTGTCACCCAGCACCCGGTGACCACCTCGCCGCTGGCGTAACAAACAATTGTCAGAACTGCCATTCAACAACGACCTGGACAGGTGCTACTAGTCCACTTCCCGGGGCAGCTGGCGCGAGCGTGTCGGGAGTATCGGCAACTGCGGCTGGTGGTGGTCATATGTAACCGTTATTATGTGCGGTAGTCTTTTTACTGAGAAAAATTTAGTTAAGTTTTAAGAGGGATGGCATGATGAGATCAGTTTGGCCTCAAGCAGTTATTGTGTTGATTTTACTGAATGCTTGTGGCGTTGTCATAGATAGTTTGGGCACGGAAAATAAATCGAGTATCAGTGTTGATGAACAGGATATCGATTTGTACAGCCGCGTGGTAGTGTCAAAACTGGATATTGATCGTGACAGCTTCCTGGTAATTCAGGAAAGTGACGCGTTGGATCTCCCGTCGACTGTATTATTCAGCAAGCGTTACCTGGCTGGGCTTTACGATGATGAGATCATCGAATTAGAGAAACCAGTTGAAGCGTCAACATCTGGTGATGGCCTGTTTTTGCTACATGCGAGTGTTTTTTCGGATACCAATGAAAACGGTGTTTTTGATGAAGGAGTAGACAAAGTAGCTCGTGACGCTTCGGGAAACGCCATAGGCACCAGTTTTCGGATGAAAGAAACGGATTTGTCGGCCCATGTTGCTGTGAGTCTTTCTTCCAACGGAAATTCGGATTATGTCTGGACAGAAGTATCAGACGTTCTGGACGCATTTGAAATCAACACAGATACGCTAGCGATTACGATGGAGGAAGGGCGTAAGTATCGGATTATAAATACGCAATCCACGAGTCACCCTCTGTCATTTCGAGATGCTAGCGGTAATATTATCTGGCGGCAAGGAGCTGGAAGTGAATTCGTAGTGGACGTGAGCGAAGAGTTTGCGCAAAATGTAGCGTCTTATCGCTGTGTAACGCATTTCCTAATGAAGGGCGGCGTAGGAATAAAATAAAAAAGGCTTTATTCATGAATTTCAATTACAACACCTTTATTTTGCTCATATTTCTTTTGGCGGCGTTTACTTTGGTGTCTGCCCAGGAATCTCCAGGAACAAATCCCGAGGCTGTTACGATGTTCCATTACAGTGGATTATAGATTCACTGAACTAGCTCGACCTTGTTGGCAGGATAACAACAAAGATTTTTCGGGGAGTGCATGAAGTCTTTTCTTTCTGGGATTCTAGCAGTTTTATCTCTGTCACCGGTCGCCTATGCCCAATCCGTTTCGATGCGTTATCTGGATCTGTTCATAGAGGGCGGCGCGACCGCTGGGTATTACTTTTCGGGCACAAGCTACGATAAAAATTTCAATACTTTCAGTTCGTATTCGCAATTTGAATTCAATCGCAATGCGGAAAATATTTTGTTAAATGATGCCTTGCTCGAGCTGCGCACAGGGCCATTACATGTCATGAATACTGAGTTCAGGATGGGGATGGGGCATTTGTCGAGGCTGACAATCCTGGATGGAAACGGCAATCTTGCGTTAGGGTCGCAGTACATACAGCAAGCACCTGTGAGCTCCACTTCCAGTCAGGACTTGAATGTCACGCGACGTCAACTCGAAGCGGAACTGATCCAATCTCAACGGGACGATGTCAATATCTATTACGCGCAGATGGCCATATCTCCTGCGCCTTATGTGTTGTTGGAAGCGGGACGTTTGGCAACACATCTGGGTTATGAAGTCAGTCCCAGTTACACCAACTGGAATAGTGGTTTTGGCCTGGTGTGGATGAAGCAGCCGACGTACTACAATGGTTTTCGGTTGTCGTATGAGTTTGAAAAGTTGAATGCCTATCTTGAATTCAATCAGGACGACAGTTTCGCACGAACACCGGCGGTAGTTGCCGGTCTGTTCGGTAAATCGGCAGATATGCGCTATTCGGCGGCATTTTACTTTTCAGACTATGGGCATAATTTGTTTGACGCCATGGTGGAATCGGGATTTGATCGGGTAACGATTGCGGCGAATATCGATGTCCATATTGTTCAAGGCTCGGCGCAAGACATAAACAACCGTGTGAGTCTTGCCGCCGCCGTCTATTTAATCCCGCATATCATGCGATTTGATTTACCACTTCGATTGGAAATAATAAGAGATAGTCAGGCGGGTATGTATGATATGAGTCGTGGATACTCTCTTACGTTTACCCCAACCGCACGGCTCGCAGAAAACTTTTTTGTACGTGCCGAGTTCGCTTTCATTTCCTCCTACAATGGTATTTTTCGTGGTCTGCAAGACGAGCTCGTTTACTATGAAAAAACCGATTACTCCCTTCAGTTCGGCTACTACTTCTAAGGCTATTCCGCTTCGCTGGAAACCGCCTCAGGCTTCGACTTGGATTTTGAATCCGTTGGTGTAAGTTGCGCTTTTACCAATTGCGTCGTTGTACGAAAATCTATTTTACCGCTGCCCATTTTCGGCATTTCTTCCAGCACGACATAGTGTTTAGGAAGTGCAATCGGTGGGAGTTTTTCAGATGCCTGTTTCTTGATCGGTGTAACATCAATTTCCGCATTTGTCGCTACAGCAATAACGGCGCCTTTGCGTGCATCCGGGATTTCTACAACACAACACTCGACGCCTTCCGGAAGTAATTCCTCAATGACGCTTTCGACATGAACGAGTGAAACCATTTCGCCGCCAATTTTTACAAATCGTTTCAGACGGCCTTTGTGCCACAAATAACCTTCATCATCGAGCAATCCCATATCGCCGGTTTCATACCAGCCGTTCTCGATTTTTAGCGAGGTCTCTTCCACGTCGCCAAAATATCCTTTCATGATATTGTCGCCGCGCGCGAGAATCTTGCCTTCTTTTCCTGGTGGCAGTGTTTCACCCGTGTCGAGATCGGTAATTTTTACTTCCACGTTATACAGCGGTCTGCCGATACTTCCGCGTTTGCTTTCACCAGGTGGATTTACGCTAATAACCGGGCTGGTTTCGGTGGCGCCATAGCCTTCGATTACCTGAATGTTGTGGTTGCGTTGAAAACTGTCAAACAACCACTCGGGCATTTTATCTGCACCGGCAACCACTAAACGTAACGATGAAAAATCGCCGGGCTTGGCGAAGCGTTCATAACTCATCAAAAAGAAGGGCGTACCTATCATGATCGTAGGTTTTTGTTCCTTGATAATTCCCGCAATCGTTTTTGCATCTAGTGGATTGGCATAGGTGACGGCGGTCATACCGAGATACACCGGCAGCCACAGATTGGTCGTGAATCCGAACACGTGAAAAAACGGCAATATCGACATCATGATGTCGTCTGAAGTCAGCTTGGTTACGTGTACGATGCCGTCCAGATTGGCCGTGATGTTTCGATGCGACAGCTCAACGCCTTTCGGCGCTTTTTCACTGCCGCTGGTAAATAGAATTACAGCGGTATCATCCGGGCTAGGGTTGGCTGTGCTGGCGATAATCACCGAGGTCGGGAGCTTGGAGCGTAGGGCTGCGCCTATTTTGTCCGTGGTACTGATGCGTTTTAGCAAGTCCTCAACAAAAATCATTCCCGGCATCTCCGGGCATCCGACTTTGCTCAATACCGTGCGCGATGTGATTACGGTGTTAAACCCACATTTTTCACGCGCATACTCGACGTTTTGTTCCGCACCGGTGGAATAATTAATCATCACTGGGATCTTGCCAGCATATTGCGTCGCGAGAACTGAAAGATAGCAACCTGCTGAGGTAGGCAACATAATTCCGATATATTTTTCATCGAAGTTGCGGACAAAGCGGGAAAGAATAAGCGAGGCGATCAAAGCCTGACTATAGGTCAAATCACGCCCGGTGGTCTTGTCGATAAAAGCCAGCTTACTTCCCTGATTTTTCGCCGTTTTTATAAACTGATGATGTAGAATCATGAACCGTGTCTCCTTTTTGGGTTACGCGATTTTTTTTCTTATGTGGGCGGATACGGTATCATTGCCAGCAAATTCATGCCAAGGATAAATTGAATGAGTGTTTCGGTCCCAGTGCAGCGTCGTAAGTGTGTTCCGGTCAAGATCGGTCAGGTCGTGGTAGGTGGTGATTCCCCCGTCATTGTGCAGTCTATGACCAATACTGATACGGCAGACGCGGTTGGGACTGCGGTGCAGGTGGCACAATTGGCCAAAGCCGGTTCGGAACTGGTACGTATTACCGTCAACTCTGAAGAGGCGGCCGCCGCCGTCCCTGAGATACGCGAGCGCCTGGATGCCATGGGAGTGAACGTGCCGCTGGTCGGCGATTTTCACTTCAATGGCCACAAATTGTTGGAAGGTAATCCGGCCTGCGCAGAGGCGCTGGCAAAGTATCGCATCAATCCCGGTAATGTCGGCAAGGGTTCAAAGCGAGATGTTCAGTTCGCACGCATGATTGAGTTCGCCTGTCGCTACGATAAGCCTGTACGCATCGGGGTGAACTGGGGCAGCCTGGATCAAGATCTGTTGGCGCGCTTAATGGACGAAAACGGCAAACTGGCGGAGCCCAGGGAGCCGGAAGAAGTGATGCACGATGCACTCATCCGTTCCGCACTGGATTCAGCGGCTCGTGCAGAAGAGCTGGGCCTGGGCCACGACAAGATCATCATCTCCTGCAAAATGAGCCATGTGCAAGACTTGATCAGCGTATACCGTGACCTGGCTGGCCGTTGTGACTATCCCTTGCATTTGGGCTTGACCGAAGCCGGCATGGGCTCCAAAGGCATTGTGGCTTCAACCGCCGCTCTGTCCGTATTATTGCAGGAAGGAATAGGCGACACGATTCGAATTTCACTGACCCCGGAACCGGGCGGTGATCGTAGCAATGAAGTCATCGTAGCGCAGGAGATATTGCAGTGTATGGGGCTACGTTCCTTTACGCCTATGGTCGTCGCTTGTCCTGGATGTGGTCGCACGACCTCCACGTTTTTCCAGCAGCTAGCCAAGGACATTCAGTCCTACATCCGACACCAGATGCCAGAGTGGCGCAAAAACCATCCTGGTGTAGAGAACATGAATGTCGCGGTAATGGGCTGTGTGGTTAACGGTCCCGGCGAAAGCAAGCATGCCAATATCGGCATTAGTCTTCCTGGCACCGGCGAGAAACCAGTCGCACCAGTTTACGAAGATGGTGTTAAAACCGTCACCCTGAAAGGCGACTCCATCGCGCAGGATTTTCAGCACATTATTGACGCCTATATCGAACGTACCTATCGCGCCTAAATACCTGCCGAAAGGCTGTGTGGTATCTCCCTTGCAATAATTCCCTTAGGAATGCCTGTTTTGTGTAGGAGTCTTAAACAAAACAGTAAGTTACAAGTGAATATGCGATACACACCAGAATAAACGTGCAAGTGATTGCCGCCATTTGGATTAAGTCAAACAATGGTGAGTTTATGCAAACACAGTCTTTTGATATGGCGACTTTTCAGACCCTGGTCGCCAATGTTTACGATATGTCGATGCGCATGGATAACCGCGAAGCCTTTCTCGAAAGGGTGGCGGATCTGTGTGGCGTTTCCACCCAGGCGCTCTTCGATGGAGGAATTGCCGAATCCCTGATGCCTAATGCGATGCTCTCGGCCTTGTTGCCGCACATCGAACAGGCCGTCAATATAGGCCAGCGTTTTCGACAGGCCGATCATCTGCAGCAAATGTCCATGCAACTCCTGGACAATCTGAGTTGTGGTGTCATTCTGTTTTCAGACGACGGTATACCGCGGGTATACAATCGGATAGCAGAACGACTTTGTGCGGATGCTGCCCTCGGTATTACGCTTGATGACAAACAGGATTTGAGTACGCTTCCTGCGATGTTAAGTCAGGCAATCCGTAATGCCAGTCCGACATATTCCAGTGAAAGCAAGGTTAGCGCTTTTCATCTCGGTGAAGGTGATGACCAATTAAGTGTTTTCGTTTCTCCTATGTCGCAACTGGAAGCATTCCGCGGCACTGATCAGACAATGATTGCGGTATGTATTTCCAAGGCCAATGTCGAAGAAACAGGGATGTCTAGTTCTTTAGTTGCGCTATTCGGTTTGAGTCGCGCAGAAACGAGATTGGTGAACGCGCTCTTGGATGGTGACTCGATAGAGCAGGCGGCGGAAAAGTTTTTTGTGAGCAAGAATACTTTACGTGTTCAACTGCGTTCTGTATTTCGCAAGACGCAAACCCGCAATCAGGCCGATTTAATGCGGCGAATTTTAAACTTGCCACTCAAAATTAAAGCAGCATAAAAAAAGATAGGCGCACCTTGGTGCGCCTTATTTTCGTAGTCCACTCTTATTTTAATTTTGCCGCAGTTTCCATGCTCTGCAGTATTGTAAATACCTGTTGGGAGCCGCTTGTGTTCCGTCTGTCTCCACTACCAGTATCAGATTGTGTCTAATAGATCGGGCTTGCTCCGTTGTTACTTTAGTAAGTTCATCGGGCACAATTTGGCCCCATCAAAACAATATCCCCAGGCGCTAATTGGATGATGTAGGTTTCGCATTTTCAATCAAAGCCAAGTACTGATCGCCGACATTACTTTGTCGAGATGTCTGATATCTATCCAAGCGTCGTCAAGTTTGTAGCGACGACAACAGGCCGGGACTTAAGTGCTGCGCTGATAAAGTCTGCAGAAAATTAAATGCAAGTAGGAGGGTGGGTTGATACTAAAGAGTTTGGTCATTGAAACCGGTTCTAACAATTCCAGCCTTGGAGGCCTCTTTGGCGCTATGGCGGAGTCGGCAGTGTGGGATCTGGATGACATTCCACGCAACGTGCTTCAGTCTCATTGTGATCGAAGAAATACACCGGCTTGAATGAGATGATGTTGTGGCAGTATTCGCAGCGATTAGACACTGGTTTATGTGTCGGTCCCTTCCCTTTTGTGATGTTGCCGTTATGGCAGTAGTAACATTCGTTGAAGAAATCGAGATGATTATTCTGGGTGTTCGGTATCCAGGTCGTGGTGGTGTGGCAGTTTTCACAACGGTCTCCGAACACGTCGTGGAAATCATGGAAGGCGTTTAGTTTTACATCATGGCAGGATGAGCAAGGTTTAGGTGCAGATATATGCGCGTTATTGAAAATGGTTCCCCAGGCGGTAATGTCATGACACAGTCCGCAGTCTGCGAAAGTTTGTGGGTGTGTGGGGGGCATGCCGGTATTGTGGCAATTTAGGCAACTACCTAGTGCCTTGGAGTGCTCCATCTTCTGTCGAGTCTGCCAGCTAGTAATTGAGTGACAGGCATTGCAACGCGTCGAGGTAGAAGGGTGTTTGTTGCCCAGTTTCTCATACTTGGTTAAATGACATTCTACGCAGCGAGAGTTTACATCGCTATGCATGCTTGAAGGTTGCGGTACCGGGCCTAGGCTTCCTTGTGTAACTTTGTCGAACAAACTATTCCCGGGAATCAGTGCGCCGGTCTTCCACGAGGATATTTTATGGCATCTGCCACAATCCCATGCGAGTTCTCTAACGATGTCTGGGTGATTGAGCGGGCCGGTGGCAATTTCGCCATCATGGCAATCTGCACAATGCAAACCCAGGCGTTTATCAGTAACTGTGACAGTGTCTCTCGAGCTGAGACCAGCGGAATTCGTTGCTGTCAATTGAAACACATAACTACCTCTGACATCGGCAGTAAAACGAGGTGTGGCTGAGTTTGCGTATATGAGATTTGCGCCACTTCCTGCAGGTCGGCTTAACATGATCCAGGAGTACGACATGGGAAGGCCGTTGGGGTCATGTGAGTCATTTGCGTCCAGAGTGTATTCTTTGTTTGTTGAAAAAAGGATGATGTCGTTACCCGCCCGTGCGTGGGGTGGATCTGTTACCGCGCCAGGTAAAGTTCCTGGATCGGTATTCGCTCCTGGTGTACTGATTTTTAGCATGGGAGATTTGCTCTCCTGGAAGCCGTCATCGACCGTTAGGTGAACATAATAGATTCCTGGTTTGTCGTATACGAGCTCGGTGATGGCCTGATGCGGAGAAACAATGACGGCGCTAGCCCCCGCCGGTGTATCTGCCAACACCCAATGATAAGACAAGCTATGTCCGTCTCGGTCGGAGGAAAAAGAACCATCGAGAACTACAGAATTTATTTGGCCCCCAGTATTTTTGCGGTATGACGGTTTGGCGACGGGAACAGTATTGATGCCTGTAATGACGACATAGTCTGCTTCGCTTGTTAGTTCCCCATCAGAAACATGTAATTGAATGACGTATGGGCCACGACTGGTTGGGGTGAAATTTAATTGCGCGTCGGTGGGGTTTTCCAGTTGATAAGGCATGCTGTCTGGCGTGGTTACGATTTCCCAGTGATAGCTTAGTCTGGAACCTTCCAGGTCAGAGGAGCCCTCGCCATTGAGAATTATGGGAGATCCGAGCACAGCCTGACGATCAGGGCCGGCATCGGCCACGGGCGTCGCATTGGCATTCTTGATGTCTCCGCCATTCCCTGGTAGTTGAGAATGCAAGCAGGCGCTTGTCGTTAATATCAACGACAATAGACAGCAAAGAAGATATCGACTTCCGCTCCCCATTTTTTCCCCACGAAACTTATGAATTTCTTAGTTTTATTTTATTTTTAACGACTACTATAGCAGGGTGCGAAGCGGGATTTCCAGTGTTAATTTCCCTATGTTTTACTAAAGTATTTTTCGAGATAAATCAGGCTTTTGCCGAGTACTGTTCCAGCGAGAAACCAGCCCACTACTGCGCCGCTGGTGTTGGCTATCATATCGGCCACTTCGAAGGTGCGATATCCGCTTAATCCCTGGACAAATTCTATGGCGATACCGAGCGCGACTATCATCAAGAACAGCCAGCGTCGGTGCCGTTTGAGGTAACACTGTGCGAGCCAATACATCATTCCGAAATAGGCAGAAAAATGTACCAGCTTGTCGCCGAATTGTATGTTGGATAAATCGGGAGGAGAGGGATCCAGACTGATGGCTATGACGGTAATTACCATGCCCCAGCCGATGAGACGCCAAAATAGAAGGAGTTTTAATTGTGGAATAGTTTCGTCCAAAACACGTTCTCATTTGCGCAATCGTTAGCGGAGGGTTACGGTATCTCAGACAAGAAAAATTGACAATGAGAAAGGCGAAAACAAACAAAAGTGGATCGATTCGATAATATTCTGTAACGGATTGCCCAGGTTTCTTGATTGAAGGTAGACACGGCAGGGAGATTGGGTTAGATTGCGGGAATATTTCCCTCGCTTCTCGGAGTGGTAATGAATGAGACTCGTCAGTCGCCTGTCATTGGAGTGCTCAGACAGGTACTGCGTCCTTTGATCAGGCTGCTTATCCAGCATCAGGTCACCTTCCCGTTTTTTTCTGATCTGATCAAGCGCCTTTATGTCGATGTCGCGCACAATGATATCCCGCTGACAAGTGAACGTTTGACCGATAGCCGCATCAGTCTGATTACCGGTGTGCATCGCAAGGATGTACGTCGCTTTCGTGAACAACCGGAAACCCTGCATTCCGATCAACGCAAATCCATATCACTGAGCGCGCAAGTGCTTTCCACCTGGCTGAGTGATCCCGAATACTGTGATCGCAAAGGTAATCCCAGACCGCTTTGGCGACTTAGTATAGATGGCGAGCCAAGCTTTGAAAGTCTGGTTGAGCATGTCAGTCGTCAGGATTTGCGGGCAAGATCGCTTTTGGACGAATGGCTACGTTTGGGTGTGGTTTCATTGGACGAGAAAGAAAGGGTGTTATTGCACGAAGAAGCCATCGGTCCGCCGGAAGGCTTCGAAGAAAAACTGTTTTTCTTCGAAAAAAGCGCCCATGACCATCTCGCCGCAGGTGTGGAAAATCTCATTGGGGAGACGTCTCCGCATTTTGATCGTTGCGTCTATTACAATAATCTCGCGCCTGAATCGGTAGATAAACTGCAAAAATATGCAGACCAGGAGGCAATGAAGCTCATACGTCAGATTAATCGTAAGGCGGGTGAGTTGCAGAAAAAAGACAGTGGAAAACCAGGCTCTTCTTTTCGCTTTACCTTCGGCGCATTTTTCTACCATCGATCTACTGCGAAAGAGAATAGTGAGGACGAGTAAATGAGCAGGATCTTATCGATTTTGTGTTGCCTGATGTTGTTTTGTGGTTTGGCTGAGGCAGTCGAACCTGATGAAAGTGGTATCGGTGGCACCGGGCACACAGAAATTGATAATGGGATTCTTGATCAGCTTGAAATGCCCGAGCGCATCGAGCCCCCAGTGGATATCAATATATTTGACGGGTCGTCTATGATGCAGATGAACGAATCTGGCGCGACAGACGTCGAGAGTGCAACACCTACGCAGCCTACACAATAGACGAGGGTAATTCTTTACATTGCGGGAGACAAAGATTCAAAAAAAATGTTTTAGTTCAAATCCACCGGCGTAATTTGCGCTACCAGCCAATAGGCCTTTAGAAAATAGCGTGCTTAGTTGCCACGCTTTAGTGAATCGATAGCCAGCCGAAGCGGAGATTTCGCCTCTAGGGGCCGCTACAGTAGTAGATCTTGTTTGAAATTGAAGCTCGAGTCCGAAAGTGTGTTGCCGCGATACTTTTTGTGACCATGCCAATCGAATATTCACGGTGTTGAGTAGATCAATTGGCACCGGGTCGCCTCGCCAGCGATATGCCAGCTTTGTTATTCCATATCCAGGCCCAAGTTTTTTCAGCAACCGAGTTTGTAATTGTGCGTCAGGCATACCCGTGCCTAGTCGCTTTTGTGCATTGGCCGTTGGAAGCTTTATTTTTGCTTCCCACTCCATGAAATCAAATATGTCGATGACACCGATATTCCAATAGCGACTGATAGCAACATAGGTGTCGGCGCGACCGAAATCAGGAACAGTGCTTGTGACAGTCGTTGTTGAGTCACTATAGACATTTCCGGGGCCGCTAATGGATGCTGCGCCACTGGCAACCGAAAATTTTAGTGGATAGTTCTGCCACGAAAGGTTCACCGGCAAATAAAACACATCGGTTCGCGTGTCATAGCCGTAATTGCCGCTGCTATAAAACAAGCCGCTACCGACGCTCCAATTTCCTGCAAACGTGGGCGTGGAAAACTTAAGCAGAGCAATGCCGAGGGCGATGACAATAAGACCGGTTCTCATATTTTTAAACTGACTGAATCTGATGGCAGGTTACCAGTAGCGCCTGTAAGCTGTAAACGGTTGATGCAGGGGCAGCTAAGAATAGGATTGTGTCAACGCTCTTGACATGGGAAAATTTCCCATATATTGTTTTGCATATATTTCCCTTTTATGCCTTGACAGGAGGCGCGTCTATGTTTCGTACGCTATCAGTAATAAGTCTTATCTTAGTGGTACTCGCCGCGTGTATGCATAATGAAGATGCTGGCCCAAGTATTGGCATTAGAACGAAACCGCAACTGATTAGTAGTACTACACAAACCTTTGAACTACACCTTCGTGACGTGTTGAATCTGCAGGTGACTGAGGCGCGTCGATCACAGGATTCCAGTAGCGGTGGTTTCCTAGATTTTCTGTTTGGTTTTGGGGGTAGCGGAACAGTGGTAATGGAGGGCAGCGCCAGCGCGCCTGTCTCAGATACAGCTATGTCGAGTGGGGCACATAGCGGAACAAACCTGATTGAGCAGGGTGTGGATGAAGCCGATCTGATAAAAACCGACGGTAGTCATCTCTTTGTTGCCAAGAATATGACATACCGATACGACTACGACGTTGGAATCGACACAGTCGAACCGAGCAAGGCGCGCTCAGTTTACGTAGACTCATATCAACAGCAAGTACCTGATTTGCGTGTCATGGCCTTAAACGGCGCGAGCGCGGAGGAATTGGCTAATATTACCTTGCCCGAAGGCACGACGCAGATTGCCGGCTTATTTATCACACAAACTGATGAGACAAAAGCCGCAACGCAACTACTCGTGATTGCACGCGCGGTTAATCCGAGTCCGAATCATTATTACGGTGAAGACACCGTGGCGTTTGCCTATGATGTGAGTGACAAGTCTGCGCCGGTATTACAATGGAAGCTGTTAGTAGAAGGCAGCTATTTGGCCAGTAGAAGCTTGAACGGACGCATTTATTTGGTCAGTCAGCGAAGCATTTATCTTGAGGGTTTCGAACCGTGGGACACATCCGATCGAGGAAAACAGCGAACACAGCGAGCGATAGACAATGTTAAGGTATCGGACGTTTTACCGCTGATTGCACTTAATGGCGAAGTGACGTCTCTCGTCGATGGCAACGATTGTCTGATTCCCCAGGAGACGAGCGGCAATAGTGCCTATCAATTGAGTCTAATGACGATACTGGCAATTCCCTATGATGCCCCCGAAACCAGCACGGGACTATGTACGCTGGAATCAAGTTATGAGCTCTATGCATCCCAACAGGCGCTCTACTTTACGATTGCGGATTACTACAATCAAAGTGGATCTACTGTCATACACAAGATCAATTTCACCGAAGACGGATTGGCGTATCGGGCATCTGGTCGCGTCGACGGAAATCTATCCTGGCGTAGTTCCGCATTTCGTATAAATGAGCACAATGATTTCCTCCGCATGATTACCACGACACACGATCAGGTGAGGTTTGAACCTGAGCATAAACTCTATGTATTGAAGGAAAACACCGAGCAGCAGGATCTGGAAATTGTTTCTACTTTGCCTAACGAGACCCAAGTCGCAGCCATAGGTAAACCAGGAGAGGATATTTATGGCGCGCGTTTTTTTGGTAACTATGCGTATGTCGTTACCTTTCAACGCACTGACCCTTTGTATGTGATCGATTTGAACGATCAGACTAGCCCGTTTATTTCCGGTGAACTGGAAGTGCCGGGGTTTTCGGAGTATTTACATCCGTTGGGAGATTCCCTGCTTCTGGGTATTGGGCATGATGCGCAAACCTACGAGGGCAGAACATATCTTCAAGGTATCAAAGTCGGACTGTTCGATATATCGGATAAAACAAATCCGGCCCTATTGGGTGAAATCAAGATCGGCAAGAATCCCAGTTCCACGCCATTGAGTTATGTCTACAAGGCGTTCACTTTTTTGCCGAAAACGGATGGTAGTGGTTATCGCTTTGCGTTTCCGGTAACCGTGCACGATGGTGTGACCGAAGATGCAAACGCCGCATGGCACTACTATGATTGGCAGTTCTCGGCACTGGCGAGCTTTGAAGTCGATACGACTGATGCTCCCGTTCTCATTGAAAAAGGCTTTATTAAAAATAGTATCGCAAGTGACGGGCAATCCTGGGATGCCAGCAATATATCTGATGCGAGGGCAGCGATAGTCGGCGACAATGTACACTATGTTGTAGATGGTGAGGTGTTTTCTGCTCCCTGGGGTAGTTCTGATCCAGTGGTGGCACAATAGGGGCAGATACTAGCGCCAGTCGCAATAGCAACCAAATGCGCGGGTGTTGAGACCGCTTTCCAATGACTCACCGTTGCTAAGTTTTGTTAGAGCGCGTTCGACTATATTGTTTCCCTGGCCACACATTGCTCCGTCGCTATACGGACCAAAGTAAAGTAATTCTCCTTGTTTGTTTAGAATGGCCGCGGCTGGTGAGCCGGGAATTTCTTGTTCAGAAATGAGGCGTGCACGTGTGACAGTTGCCGCTTTATTCAATTTTTTAAGTTTGAATGCCTTCTCAGAACCTTGAGGAGTTAAGTGCTCTACTCGAACCTGCCCTCTAAATCTTTCCTCTAAGGCGTTCACATGGGAAATATTGAAGCGGTTGCAGCTGCAGCCTGGAGCTATAAAATTTATCAGGATGAACTCGTTAGTTTGAGTGGTCGAAATTTCCTGTTTTAGCAGATCCTGAAGGTGTTCAGCGTTAAAGCGCACGTCTCGTTCCTGTGAAGGGTTTTCATCAAACGCCCGAATATCGCGATACATAAACCACCAAAAGGCGAATACGGTCGATATCAACCACACAACAATCAAGATATACGCAGCCAGGTGTTTCATGCCGACTGGGTGTTCGGAATATGTAATATTTTGTATCTTAATAGCCACGATTTTTCGCCTGCGGAAGAAAATGCGTTTGCATCAAAAGGATATCGGCGCGCGGGCTTCAGTCATTTAGTCCATAGATTTTCAATATCACTATTGCTTGTGTCGATAAGTTAGGAGACTTAAACATATGAACACAAACTACGGTGTATGATGAAAAACATAGAATTTAAGCAGTTGTCGAGTTTGCGCAAGAGTGGCGACTACATAATGTCAGGTCTGACATGGTTTCTCTTCTGCGTCTCGCTGGTGTTGGCTGGTTGGTACGACACATGGGCTGAAGCGTTTATTATAGGCCTGCCGGCAGCCGCTATCACAACTGCGCTATCCGTGTTCATGAATGGGCAGGTAATCACACGCGTCACACAAGGTGCGGCTTTCATGATTTTAACGGCCTTGCACATTCATCAATCGCACGGAATGATTGAAATGCATTTTGGTGTGTTTGTATTGCTGGCCTTTTTACTCTATTACAGAGACTGGAAGCCCATAGTAGCAGCGGCAGCAACGATCGCTGTACATCATGTCTCGTTTTTCTTTCTACAAGACGCTAGCGCGCCTGTTTACCTTCTGCCCGAAACCAATGGCCAGTTCTGGATTGTTGTTATACATGCCCTGTTTGTGGTTTTCGAGACAGCCATCCTGGTGACGATGGCGCATAAGAGTGAAAAAGAGGCCCTAAGTGCTGAACAAATGCTCGAACGTATGGGGCATATGACAGAACAACAGAACAATATTCTTGCTGATGCAGGAGAAATTAGTCGCCAACTGACGCAAGCATCGAGTGAGATCACCTTATCGGCGGCTGGTTTGTCTGGCTCTTCTTCCAAACAGGCAGCAAATTTAGAAGAGAGCAGCGCCTCAATTGAACAGATGTCAGCTTCCATCATTCAGAATTCACAAAATGCAAAAGCTACCAGTGATATGTCGAAAGAAGCGGCAGAAAGAGCAAAAGACAGCGGCGAATCGGTGAGCAAGACAGTCGAGGCTATGAATAAGATCGCTGAGAAAATCGGCCTGATCGAAGATATTGCCTATAAGACCAATTTGCTAGCATTGAATGCTGCCATTGAAGCTGCCCGTGCAGGAGAGCACGGCAAAGGTTTTGCTGTTGTTGCAGATGAAGTTCGAAAGTTAGCCGAGCGTAGCCAAGGTTCTGCGCAGGAAATCAGTGCGCTGGCCAATAGTAGTGTCAAGATTGCCAATACTGCCGGAGAGTCTATTTCCCGTATGGTGCCATCGATACAGAAAACCGCAGACCTGGTTGCGGAAATTGCCGCGGCTTCGGATGAGCAAACCAGTGGCGCCGCCCAAGTTAACAAAGCAATACGCGAACTCGATAGCATTGCGCAAGGCAATGCGCAGGCCTCGGAAGAATTGTCTGCGACCGCTGAGAAAATGAATGACTTGGTCGCTGAATTGGCGACGATTATGGGAAGCCTCTCCACCTTGGAAGATGATCAGCAAGAAAATTCTGGAAATCAGTTAAGTTAGCCCCTAGCCTGTCGACTATATATGTTGAACTGATTTTTGCCAGGAAAGGTGGTGTTTATGCGTAAGTTGTTGGTCACGACCCTCAGTGCGGGTTTGGTGCTGTCTGCTTGTCTCCATAGTGGCGAATCTGAACCACCTCCGGATCAAAATCAATCATCAGCGAAGTTGTCGGGTGTGGTATTAGCGCCTGGTGGTTCCCTCGCATTTAACAAACCTGGCGGATTTGAAACCTTTTTTGCTAGCCTGTTTGGCAAGACCGCGACCGCAGCCATCAGCGGCATGGATCCGGTCGGGGGCGTACCTGTTAAACTGTACAAAGTAGACGCTACTGGTGCGACAGTTGGTGATGCCATCGCCGAAGGCAAAACCGCCCTCGACGGCACCTATTCTTTGAACATCGCCGATGATTTTGCTCCTGGTATCGATTATGTGGTCAGAGCCATCGGAACCACTGAAACTATGGATGCACGTGTCTTAGATACAACAGTAGACGTAGATCCTGTTTCCTATGTAACCCACCTTAAGATCAAAGAACTGACTAGCGCCAAAGGCGATTTGTCTGTGGTTGACTTGAATGAAGCCAAAACACTTTTTGGTGAAATTACCCGCTTACTCGATTTTATTGACGAGGAGGAGATCGCGGCCGCAGGTAGTGTAAGCGGCCTAAGAACTAGAGTTGAAAATCGCATGTCGGCAGATGAGGAACTTAGTTATCTGTTCTCCAACCTGAATGCAGCAGAAGGTATTTGTGGAACCGTTGCTGATTCTGACAATACGCCTGCGCAAGGCGTATTGGTTGTGGCGCGGGATTTCGGAAATTGGGTTACGCGAAATAGAATTCGCACAGATGCAGATGGCAAATATTGTCTCAACGTTATTCCTGGTGATTATATATTGGGTGTTATAAATGACACCACGACTAACAGTGGCGCAACTGAGTGGTGGGCGACATCTGGCACTGCATATTCACAAATCGACGGTGAGAAAATTACTGTTGCAACGGCCAGTTCATTGACGAAAAATTTCCAGTTGGAAGCGGGCGGCCGTATAAGTGGAACAGTTACTGGTACCGGTGGTAGTTATGATGGAGTCTTGCCAAATGTAAAAGTTTTCGTGCGAAACTTTCAAACCTATTTTAGTTTTGGGGGGGCGCAAACAAACGCAAACGGAAAATATGCGCTCAATGTCATTCCGGGCGACTATATGTTACTGGCCCGCAATAATACCAGGTTTCATTATGCTTCGGCGTTTTTTGACGGTACAAATAACTCGGCTGGCGGCATCAATCGCTTTGCAGCGGCAAAAATTGCGCTTGCCACTGGCGCTACCGAGACAGTTGATTTTTCGCTGGAGCGAGGTTTTCTTATTAAGGGGACAGTATTTGACAATAACACAACGCCAGTCGCCGGGCAGCGAGTACGTTTTCAAATACAAGGGCCGGCTGATCGAATTCGCACCAATAAAGACGGAAATTATCGGCTTTGGGTGAAAGCTGGAAGTTATGGTGTTCAGAGCAGAGGACAGAACGCTTCGGGAGTTACTGTAAACAGTACAACACCTGTTAAGACGGTAGATTTTGCTGCCAGTACTGGATCAGTTTCCGGAGTAATCAAAGATTCCTCGGGAACTCCTGTTTCTCAGGCAAAGATATTTCTCCTCAGAGCGAATGGCACAGGTTTTATCGGCAACGAATTGTCCAACTCAGATGGAAGTTTTACGGTTTTTTCTGACACCGCTGGAGTTGATTTGACTATGCTCATTCGTATCGACGATGGACGTGATTATGGCAGTATGGTGTTCAACGGTAGCGGATACAACAGGGCTGCTGGCACAGCAATCATTGTCGCTACCGATGGAACTGATACGGATCTTGGGACGATATCGTTGCCGACTGGAGGTATTCTCACCGGCACTGTGACAAAGGCTGGATCTCCCGCAGTGAATGCATCTATTTCAATCTCACAAGACGGAACGAATGTCTTTTTGACATTGAATTCACTGTCTGATGGAAGTTACACGATTAGCGTCCCCGCTACCACCTACTCGTCAATTACGGCTACAAAAGCGGGAGTTGTTGCCAGTGCTGACAATGTAGTTGTCACGGCAGGCGGCACGGCCACAGCAGATATTGCCATCCCATAAATTCAGTTTGATTTGGAAGTCTATAGCGGCCCCAATCTAGGGGCCGTTTTTTATCCCCCTTCGGTAGTGTAGAATGCCGTTTTTTTGTCGTTCCAGAGGTTTACCCCCCATGCCCAGCCGTGCCGAGAAAAAGCTACTCCATTACACCGGGCGCTGTATCGCCGATTACAATATGATTCAGAAGGGGGACCGGGTGCTGGTATGCGTATCCGGCGGCAAAGACTCCTATACCATGTTGAAATTGCTACACCATTTGCGTCTACGTAGTGGGCGCAAATTTGAGTTACAGGCGCTCACTCTGGACCAGGCTCAGCCCGGATGGGACGACAGCGTGCTACGCGAGTGGATGGAACGCCACGGCCTGCCTTTCGAGATTATCCGTAAGGACACCTATTCCATCGTCAAAGACAAGATCCCCGAGGGCAAGACCTATTGCTCGCTGTGTTCACGCCTGCGTCGGGGCATGATTTATAGCTATGCCAGGGAAAATGGCTTTAACAAGATTGCCCTGGGGCATCATCGCGACGATTTGATCGAAAGCGTGCTGATGTCCACGCTCTATAGCGGCGAGATCCGCTCGATGCCGCCTAAATTACTCACTAATGACAAGCGCCATATCGTCATACGCCCCATGGCCTATTGCCAGGAAAAAGACATCATTCAATATGCCACCGAGCAGGCCTTTCCGATAATACCTTGTGATCTATGTGGTTCACAGGAGAACCTGACCCGCAAAAAAATCAAACGCATGATTGCGGATCTGGCCGCGGAAAATCCAAAAGTCCCAGCCAACATGCTAAATGCCCTGGGTAATGTGCGCAAATCCCAATTGATGGATCAGGATTTGTGGAATTTCAAGGATCTGGAAAAGGGCATGATTCCCCTCGATGCCGAGAGCGACGTGGATGCCGGTCCTTTGGGTGTGGATGCGCTTGATGGTGTGGAATCCGAGCGCAAGGTTGACTACGAAGTAATTGTCCCTCTGAGACTGTCCGGGGAATCAAGGGCCTATCAGGTTTCTTGAAATCGACGACTGAGGCGTCTATTCTCCTAGATAAGGGCTCAGTTATTAGCCCCTAACCGACCAAACCTTTCGGGAGGTGTAGAATGAAAAACAGATTGATCGCAATTTTACTGGGAATGATGATAGGCGGCGGAGCCTGGGCTGGCTCACTCGCAATGGACGGAACAGATCCTCACCACGGCGTAACAGGCGGATGTGCCTCGAAAGCCAAAATTGCTAAGCTGAAGCAGCTATATGGTGATGATTGGGCGAAGCAAAAACCCGATGCCAAGATAACGGAAGAAGCAAAGGCCAACCGGGTGAAAATGAAATCTTTGGACAAGTTTATTTAGCCAGATCTGGCAAACATAATGGAGCGCCTCATGTCGATGACATGAGGCGTTTTTTTCGGAGCAGAGATGATAGAGATTTACGATAAAAAAGGCTTTACGGTGTTATTGAAGCTGGATATGCCGCGTCTGCGTGGAGCAGACTTACGTCAAGTGGAACTCAAAGACGCAAACCTCGTGCATGTGGATTTAGGTGGCGCGGATCTACGCGACGCCAATCTTCAAGATGCGGATTTGCGTTTGGCCAATCTTGGTGGAGCGGATCTTCGTGGCGCCAATCTACAGGGTGCAGACTTGACTGGGGCGAATACCGAAGGGGCTCGCATGGATAGCAAGCCGAGTATTATTCCGATCGTGCCAGTTGCCTAAGAAAAAAAACAACTGGCCATACACTAAGTGCTATTTGAATACTATTTTTGACTACTGTTTTCATCTTCATCATCGTCGTCGCTACCGGCAGAGCTGAAGATCAATTTCATAAAATACACCAGCGCAATAATCATAATTACGCCGATCCCCCACACAATATACTGTCCTACATCATCCCAAAGTGGTGGGGCTGATGGTGGCATGTCATTCATTTGTGTTTATCCTTTGCAGTCATCTGAATGTGGAATTACATCCACTAATAAATCATGGTTAATGTTTCGTGTCTGTTCATCATACCTGACAAGCGGCAAGATTTCCCTTTTCTCAACGTGCTATACCTCATTTTAATTCATGTAATTACTTGTTCGGTAGCCTGTAACGGCAAGACGAATGCATATTCACATAGCGGTCTTGAAACAATTCAATGCGAGTTTCCCGCAAACTTTATTACCAAAAGTTAATGAGTAGGCAGGCTTTTTGTAATTTGTAAAAAAGTTTCGCGGAATAGCTCGCGCTTTGAACGGATACAAACTACGGTTATTTTTCGAGGTAACGATAAGCAGATTAGAGTTTGCTAATTATTACTTAGGAGCAAAAAATGAAGAAACGTACGATCGTATCAGCTTTGGTGCTATCTGCGCTGAGCGTCTCGATGAACAATAGTTTTGCCGCAGACACCAAGGTCAGCGGTTTTCTGAGAGCGGCAGGTGCCATAAGCACAGGTGAAACGCCTTATCTTGAACGTATAGATAGAAATGGAAATGCGGGTGATACGCATTTCGGTCTGAACGTCTCCCGTGATGTCACAGACAATCTGCAGGTTGCCGGTCAGCTGTGGGCTTCAGGCGCGGAGGGTGGCACTTTCGAAATGATGCTCGATTGGGCCTATGCTTCTTTACGCGTTGCAGAAGGTCTCAGCGTCAACGGTGGCAAGATCAAATATCCCAACCTTATAGTCTCCGAATATATTGATGTGGGTATTACCTATCCCTGGGCGCGTCCACCACAAGAGCTGTATGGCTTCGATGTAGAAGGTCGTCCTAATATGTCGCTGGAGTCCTTTGTCGGTGCCAGCATGGTATACGAAGGTTTCGCCGGGGATATGGAATACACCTTACAGGCGTACGGTGGTGAAGCCGGGCTGGAAGGTGAGGCGGGTGTGAGCGGTGGAACGCTGTCAAAAATGCTTGGTGCTAAATTCAAATTCGGAACCGATGTGTTGAACGTGCACGCTGCCTATAACCGTCACATGCCAGAGGGAACGATAGGTGAACTCGGTGCGCCTGCGATGAAGAATGGTCATACGGTAACCGTGTTGTCTGCCGGCGCAATGATGAACTGGCAGAATATTTTGCTGATGGGTGAATATGCGACAGCATCGGTTGCTGACGAAGTGGATGAGAACACAACAGGCTTGTATGGAACGGTCGGATATCGAATAGGATCGTTTATGCCTCACTTCACCTATGCGCAACTGGATGCAGAAGAAGGTCGTTCGTCAATGACGCTTGGTGTGAAATACCAGATGAGTCCGGTTTCAACCTTTAAGGTCGATTGGGCGCAAATCACACCAGATGCTGAGCCTGGTGAAGAAGCAGAATCTTTCGGTGTAGCGACTGTTGCACTAGACGTGGTGTTCTAGGAGGCCTCTTATGAACAAGATACTGAAAAAGTACGCTGTGATCATGGCATTATTTGTGGCCGGCACTGCTAGCGCGCAGGCGGAGATTGCAGTTATTGTGCATGCGGGTAGTAAAGTTGACACGCTTTCAAAGAGCGAAGTTTCACGTATTTTTCTTGGTAAGCTTAAGCGTTTTGGTGATGTAAAGGCGGTGCCGGTCGATCTTCGAGACGGCAGTAAGCCCCGCACAGAATTCTACGCACAGGTAGTCGGTAAAAACGCCATCCAGCTTAAATCTTATTGGTCTACGCGTATTTTCTCTGGTAAAGGAACGCCGCCACTGGAGCTCGGGAACTCCGAAGAGGTTGTCGCGTGGATAGAGAAAAATCCAGGTGGTATCGGCTACGTTGACAGCCGAGCAATCTCAGGTGATGTCAAAACGGTATTGACAATAAAATAAAGTGTAGTACTTGCATCCCCGCTGGCGTTGCCAGCGGGGGGGCTTGGTGGGGTGTATTATGTTGGTCAAATCACGCTTGCCCGGTGTATCGATGAGCCGGTTTTCCTTTCAAAACTTGTCGATCAAGTGGAAAATTCTATCTATTGTTTTTATTAGTACGATGGGCTTTCTGTTGTTTCTCCTGTTTAACTTCAGCCTGACATTGGAGAATGGAAAGCGTTTGCAATCGATCGAAAACCAACTATTTCCCACCTTAATGCGCGCGGATCAAAATCTGGCGAATCTCGATAAAATGTCGGAGATTTTCAGGACTGCAGTCACCGCAGGTGAAGCCGAAATGCTGGAATCGGCCGATGAATTACATCAGTCGATACACGACAATTTCGATGAGATTATCGGTTTTCAACCCATCTATAAAGAATATTTCGAGGGTTTACATCAGGGTCTACACGATTTTTTCAATAAGGCGCGTTCGCTATCGGTAGACATGATCGAAGGGAATGTTGCTCCCGAAGATCTGGCGACGCGTGTTTCGGATATGCAGTCCAGTCAGGAGTCTACCAAAAACTCTTTCGCCGGATTCAGAGAAACTATCTATTCTGAATTTATCAGTAACCTGGACGATGCAGACGTGGCAGCAAGCAAGGCTTTGAGCTACGGCTTGGTAACAGGTTTTATGGTCGTGGTGGTGATGCTGGTCACCGGTTTGTTTGTATCCCGAAAACTAACAAAAAATATTAATGCGCTGGTGCGTTCTCTGGATGATATGTCATCCGGTGATGCCGATTTGAGCACGCGTTTGACGCAACTCAGTCGCGATGAAATCGGGTTGTTAGTAGCGAGTTTCAATCGCTTTGTCGAGAAACTTCAGGGGATGATGCGATCAGTGCAAGGCGCGACCATGAGGCTGGGTCAGATGTCGTCCGATATGCATGAATTGACCGATGAGGTAAACGCTTCAGTAAATAAACAGCAGAGCGAGATTACGCAGGTTGCTACAGCGATGACGCAAATGGCGGCGACATTTGGTGAGGTGGCTCGTCATGCAGATTCCGCATCTCAGGCCTCTAATGAAGCCAACCGTAGTACCGAGCTTGGCAAAACTGTAGTGGAAAATAATACTGCGGCAATGGATGTTTTGTCCCAGGAGGTTGGGCGAATATCGAGTGTTATTGGAGAGCTTGCCGAGGATAGTGAAAAAATTGGTAGTGTGCTAGATGTAATTCAGGGAATTTCAGAACAAACAAATTTATTGGCATTGAATGCGGCGATTGAAGCCGCCAGAGCGGGTGAACAGGGTCGTGGCTTTGCGGTGGTCGCGGATGAGGTCAGAACTTTGGCCAGCCGTACTCAGGAGTCAACGCTTGAGATACAGACTATGATAGAAAAGCTGCAGAAAGGCGCAGCCGATGCGGTAAAAGCAATGACGCACGGAAGTGAATTATCGGAAGCGGGTGTTTCGCAAGCGCATCAGGCGCGAGACGCGCTTACGACGATAAGCCACTCCATATCAGTGATGAATGAAATGAATTCAAATATTGCCAGTGCTACGGAAGAGCAGAGTGCCGTGGCTCAGGAAATAGATGCCAAGACATCATCAATAAGCGAACTGGCAGACAACACGCTGAAGAATGCTCGCCGTGCTGCGCAAGCCAGTGGACAACTGGCTGAAGTGTCCGCCGAGCTACAAAGTATTGTCGGAAAATACAAGCTTTGATTATCTATAAATGGGTGCGGCGTGGTTGAATGTTCGAGGTAGCTTCAAAATAAAATGCGTTCCCTTGCCAGGGGAACTGGTAAAACTTATTGAACCACCGAGCAGTGTCGTCAAACCTCTGCAAATTGGCAGGCCAAGTCCAGTGCCAATAAAGGAATGTTTGTGATCAGGGTTGATTTGATAAAACTCTTTGAAAATATTTTTGGATTTCTCCTCATCCATACCGATTCCAGTATCAATAATATCGAATACGACATTATTCTGGTCGGTATGAACCTTGATCGTGACTGAGCCGTTTTCGGTAAACTTTACGGCATTTTCTACCAAGTTAAATAAAATATGTTCGGTGCGCTGCCAATCGGTTTCGATGATGTTCTTGTCGTTTTCAGTTTCAAAAATCAATTGTGTGTTTTTTTCTTCGGCATCCCTTTGAAGTTTGTCAAATACCGTGGTAACTATGTCGCGTATCTCGATACGATCAATAATCAACTCAGAGCTCTCAGACTCCATTTTGGTTATTTCGCGGATTTCGTCAATTAAGGTTAACAGGTGCGCGCTGACATCATTTATGCGTTGGACGTCAGTTTCGTACTTGGGGATATTGTTGCTTTTGAGCCCTTCGCGTACCAGATCGCTATAACCGATGATGGCATTGATAGGTGTACGCAGTTCCTGGCTGATACGGGAAATGAAATCATTCTTGACCTGGTTCATCCGACGTAGCTCGATATTGGCGTCGTTGAGTTCACGGGTTCGCTTATACACGCTTTCTTCCAGTGATTTGTTTTTTACCAATGTTTTGGCACGTTGTCGTTTTAGCAGCCAAAACATCAGCAGTGCAATTGAACCTGCCAGAATGCTAATGGCGGCATTGATTTGCCAGAGCGTTTTTTCAGTCTGTAAATGGGCGTAGCTGGATATATCCGCATCCAGAATAAAAAATTGCAGTTTCCAATTGTTCCAATTGTCGTTCAGATCTACCGGTAAACTTCCCGTACTAACAATTTTTTGTGGCTTCTTTGAAAGTTTGTAATTGGCGTAGGCGGCGGAGGAGATTTTTAACTCTTCCTTGTCGTTGGTCAGTATGTAATTGCCTTTGTTGATATGATTTTCAAGAATGCGAATGAGCAGTACTCCACTTACCATTCCACTTAGTTTTCCATCTTGCCCAAAGTATGGAACTGAAAACACCAGGCCGCTACGGTCATGATCATTAGGGCGATGAGGTGTAAGCAGGGAGTTGTCGCAGGTAATGACCTCTGTGCTGATTAACAGGGGATAGTCCAGGGCTTTGATATTGGAGTCGACTGGGGTGTTTTTCTTGAACCAGTCCATTTGCTGGCGCATCACACGATATTCTTCGATTTCGATTTCTTCTACTGATGCACTCTGGGGAGAATTTTTGTGCGAAAGCGTTTTTCCGACAATAAACTCGTCGAAGGTAATGATATTGCTTCCCGGCGCATCTCGGTTTTTGTCTTCATATTCCGGATCGAATCCTAGGGACACGATGTACACTTCCGACAAGCGGACACCGGCATACAAATTGTTATAGATTTCCTGTATTGTTTGCTGGGACAACGAATCGTATTTGTGTCCTGTCTGCTCAAGCGCGCGCGTAGAAGGTAAACGGGCTATAGTGCGCAATCCCTGGTAAAGCGTGGCATTTACGTTTTCGAGGTGTTCTCTGGTGAGGGATGCTTCCGCCTGTTGTTCCTTGATCAAGGCCTCTTCAATGACCTCGGTTTCGTATGTATATAACCCGCCAATACTGCCGATGAATAAAAGCAGCAGCGCGATAAGCGAGAAGTTTATGGCTTGCGAGGTTTTGTGTTCAGACGATAGATTCATGGTTGAGAGAGGCGCTATTGTCCTTTGAGAAACCATTTCAATATCACATAATCGGTCGCAACGACCTGAAAATTTAGCTAAATTTGATTTATCTTTCCGCGCGTGATGGCGGCGTGAGAATCAGGTGTTTTTATAGGGTTTATGCGTTGTCTGGTTTGCTTGGGCGGGTGCAAGATTTACATTAGGGAAACCAATATATGCTGTTAAAAACACGGCGGCCGTCTGATTGTCGCGAATTTGAAGTGACCGACAAGTCGCTCTATCTGGATAGAAGGCGGTTTATTCAAACCGGAGCGGCCGCCCTGGGTGGTGTGATCGCCGCGCCGGGCTTGTTGTTGCCGGCTACTGCTCATGCGCAAGCCAACAATCGGCGTTTGTCGGGGGTTAACAAGAGCCAATACGACCCAGGTGAGAGTCCCACGAGTTACGAGCACGTAACGAGTTATAACAATTTCTATGAATTTGGTACCGACAAAAAAGACCCTGCAAACAATGCCACTGAATTTCAGAGTTCACCGTGGAAAGTTACGGTTGATGGACATGCCGAGAAGAAGGGTAAATTCAATTTCGAAGAATTGTTGAAAAGGTTTCCATTAGAAGAACGACTCTATCGTTTTCGCTGTGTCGAGGCCTGGTCTATGGTGGTTCCCTGGGTAGGATTTTCGCTAGCGTCGATGCTGAAATATTTCCAGCCCACGTCACGCGCGAAATATGTGGAGTTTACTACCCTATATGATCCTGCGCAGATGCCGGGGCAGCGTCGCGATATACTTGACTGGCCCTATGTAGAAGGGCTGCGCATGGATGAGGCCATGCATCCACTAAGTCTGATGGTAGTGGGTTTATATGGTGAGGTTTTGCCCGCGCAAAACGGCGCGCCGTTGCGCCTCATGCTGCCCTGGAAATACGGATTCAAAAGTATTAAGTCCATCGTACGTATCAGCTTTACCGAGAAACCGCCACTCAACACCTGGCAGCGGATAAATGCTATGGAGTATGGTTTTTATGCCAATGTCAATCCGGCTGTTGATCATCCCAGGTGGAGTCAGGCGCGTGAGCGTAGACTGGGTGATTTTTTCAAGCGCGATACCTTGATGTTTAACGGATATGCCGAGGAAGTGGCATCACTCTACTCTGGGATGGATCTCAAGCGTTTTTTCTAATGTGACGCTATGGTCTGGTCCCCCAAACGCTTATTTGTTTTGAAACTCACTATTTTTTTCCTGTCTTTGCTACCGGCGGCACAATTAGTTTATGCCTTTTTCATGCAAAAGCTTGGCGCCAACCCGGTTGAAACCCTGTCGCATACTACTGGTGACTGGGCCTTGTATTTTCTATTGTTAACCTTGGCAATTACGCCACTACGCAAATTTACCGGGCGCCATGCGTTAGTACGTTTTCGACGCATGCTAGCCTTGTTCGCCTTTTTTTATGCGCTAATCCATTTTTCAATCTGGCTGGTGCTGGACCATGAATTCGTGTGGGGTGCCATTATAAAAGACATCATCAAACGGCCTTATATCACGTTTGGTTTTTTGTCTTTTATTTTGATGGCTCCGCTGGCGATAACTTCCACCAATGGCTGGATGCGACGTTTAGGTGCTCAGTGGAAGCGGCTGCATCGGCTGGTATATATCATTGCGATCCTGGCAATATTGCACTTTATTTGGCTGGTGAAAGCGGACTTCTTGGATCCTTTGGTGTATGGCATCTTGCTTTCCTTATTGCTGGTACTGCGGTTACCGGTCACAGAAAGATTATTGTCTGCCAGAAAGGTCTGAATTGAATGGAAAGCGAGTTCGACGACTCACTAAGAGAGGCGGTATTCGTTTTTCTAGGCCAGTTTTTTATAACCCCAGGGTGATTCTTTCAACCATGTTTCCAGTATAGAGGCTGGCTGTGGTTTGCCCATATAAAACCCCTGTGCGTTGTCGCAACCGAACTCGCGCAGCTTGTTCCAGGTGGCTTCATCTTCTACGCCCTCGGCGGTAACTTTTAATCCCAGATCGTGGGCCATGTCTATGGTTGCGCGGACGATGACCTTGTCGTTTTCGTTTTTCATCATATCGCCGACAAAGGTGCGGTCGATCTTGATCTCTTTTACCGGTAGGCGTTTCAGATACCATAATGACGAATAACCAGTGCCATAGTCGTCGATGGAAACCTTGATACCCATGTCTGCCAGTTCCGTTAGTACGTCCAGGGCCTTGTTCGGGTCGGCCATGATGGCGCTTTCGGTAATTTCCAGGGTAATCATCTCGGGAGAAATCGCCCAGGTTTCGAGCAACACACTGATGCGTTCAGGCAGATGCGGATCATGCAAACTGCGAACGCTGAGATTCATCGCCACACCGATATTCGTTTTTCGGCTATGCCAGTGGGCTGCCTGATTAAGTGAGATATTAAAAATCAAACCCGTGAGAGGATGGATTAGTCCCGTCTGCTCCGCGATGGGAATAAACAACGCAGGAGAAACAAAACCGCGTTGTGGATGTGTCCAGCGCGCCAGCGCCTCCACGCCGTTGATATTTCCTGTCTGCATATCGATTTTGGGCTGATAGTGAACATCGAGCATGCCAGCTTCGATCGCCAGCTTGAGTTCGCCTCGTAATGAGAGATGGTCGAGTTGCGGGTTTTGCTCAGATTGTTGAAACACTTCAACGTCCTTACGCTTGCGCTTGGCCAAGTGCATGGCAATGTCCGCATTTTGAACTAGCGCGTCCGCCGTATTCCCGTTGTCTGGGTAAAAGGCGATTCCTACTGTCGCACTGGTATCGAGGCTATAGCCTTTTAACGCAAGCGGTTCGTCCAGTGCCTCCAGTATGGCATTGACGAATAGCATAGCGTCTTCCCTGTTCTTGACGATGGGATTAAAGAGTGCGAATTCATCGCCATCCAAACGTGCAACAGTGCAGGGTGATGGGGCGATACGTCTCAGGCGTCGAGAAACTTCTCGTATGACTAAATCGCCTGTCTGGTGTCCCAGGCTATCGTTTATGTCTTTAAAGCGATTCAGATCCAGCATTAGTAACGCACAGAAATGTTGTGAACGAGTAGAGTCATTCACGAATTCTCTAATAGCGCTTTCCAGGTAAGTTCGGTTCGGTAAATCCGTCAACAAATCATGAGAGGTAAGATGGCGTAGCGCCTGGCCGCTGTATTCCACCCGGCGCAATGCCCGTTCCTTTTCCTCACGCTCCAGTGCCAGGGCCTCGTAGGCTTCACGCATGGATTTTAGCGGTACCTTGACCACGAAAAGGTAACTCAGCATACCGAGTGTGAGACCGATTAGCGAGACCGCGGCAGTATTCAGCAGTGTCGGACGTAAGCTGTCATACGTGGTATAGGAAAAGGACTGGTTGCCAGGAAGATCAAACGTTGTGGAATACTCAATCGTGGGTGATGGCAGAGTGTATTCCAGGCTGGTGGCGATAATATTTCCCGTCCCGTCGGCCAATGTATATGCACCAACTTTATGCTGGATATCGCCTGCCTCGATGATGTGTTGCTTATCCAATAGCTTTTGATCCAGGTGCCGGATCGCCTCTATGCTGGCGACGGTGTTGCTTTCCAGCCTGGAGCTGGCATTGAGGTATTCAATCAGGAAATAGCCAATGGGGAAGGCAAGTGTTATGAGAACGCTTATAAGCCATGTGAAAAGTATTGTTATTCTGGCTTGTCGATCCGAATAAAAGACATCGGAATGCATCATGTTGGTATAGCTCCCCAAGCTGTCAGCGATCCATTGCCTAGATTCATGAATTCCCCTCTTATATCGGATATTTTTGCCAAATGCTTAGCACAAATAAGGAAATTATTCGGGGAAATTAAAAAGTAAAAAGGCCGAAGCAAAAAATGCTCCGGCCCAAGTAAGCAGAACGGATTGAGGGAGGGAGGAGGGATCCGCTCTGTACTTTAGGATAACGGACAGTTGGGTACTATCTTTAGCGTGCTAACTTGCCGTTTTTTGCGTAACTTTTCATGTTTGTGACGTAGGTTGGGGATTGAAAATGCGCATATCGGTCCCCACCTGTATGCAGCACCGAACATAATTTTTTACTTGGTCTCAGAAGGTTTTTTTGGTATTTAACGCCTTGATTTTATAGGCTTCTAGCGGTAACGGAGTAGAAATGAAACGTATCTTCCTGTTTTTGGTGACCAATCTGGCCATCATTCTCGTTTTGTCCATCACTTTGCGCCTATTGGGCTTCGAAGGAATGCTTGATGCGCAAGGTGTCGATCTGAATCTCAATCAAACCCTATTGTTTGCTGCCGTATTTGGGTTTGGCGGCTCTTTTCTGTCACTGGCGATGTCCAAGTGGAGTGCCAAGCGCATGACGGGTGCGGTTGTCATTGAGCAGCCACGCAACGCCACCGAACAATGGTTAGTCGAGACGGTGCGTCGCCAGGCGCAGGCCGCTGGAATTGGCATGCCGGAAGTGGCGATTTATGACGCACCGGAAATGAACGCCTTTGCAACTGGGGCGAGTAAAAACAAGGCTCTGGTTGCGGTGAGTACGGGCTTGCTACGCAATATGGGGCAGGACGAAGTGGAGGCCGTGCTGGCCCACGAAGTCAGCCATGTGGCCAACGGCGACATGATTACCCTGGCCTTGATCCAGGGCGTGGTCAATACCTTTGTCATATTCCTGTCACGAGTAATTGGGCATCTGGTGGACCGAGTTATCCTGAAGAACGAGCGTGGGCATGGAATAGGCTTTTTCGTCACAGCCTTCATCGCTGAGCTGGTGCTTGGTGTCCTGGCCAGTATTATCGTGATGTGGTTTAGCCGTAAGCGTGAATTTCGTGCCGATGCCGGTGGCGCAAGTCTAGCCTCACGGAAAAAAATGATTTCCGCTTTGGAGGCGCTGCAAAGACAGATGCAACCAAATAATGCTCTGCCAGATCAATTAGTCGCGTTTGGTATTTCGTCTACCGTAGGTCAGGGTCTAAAGGCATTGTTTATGTCTCATCCTCCTCTGGAAGAGAGAATACGCGCGCTGAAAGCCGCGAGCTAAGACGTGCTCAAGCACAGAAAGGCGCCCTCGTTGTGGCGCCTTTTTTTTCGACAGTTTTATATGGCGCTTTTGAAATCGTAGGAAAGAGTGGCTTGAGGTTGTTGTATATAAAAGCCCTGAATATGTCCAATGCCTGCCTGCCACAGAAAAGACACGCTACTGGCGTCTTGAACCGAAACAGCTATGACCGTGGCTTTGGCGCTGTCGCATTGGATGATGATCTTTTTGATGGTCTGTTGATTGCGACGATCGTGCAAAATATTGGTGATGAGCGAACCATCAATCTTGACGTAATCAAAGCTTAAACTATCCAGCAATGTTAAGTGATCGACGGATTTTCCATAGTGCTCGATACACGTTTCAAACCCCAGCTTTTTCATCTCGGGTAATAAATTTCTCAATCGTGGCAGATACTGTTTACAGGTGTCCGCGTCAAATTCGAGTGCAACCTGGTGCTTACCAATGTCGAATGTCTCTTGTATAGACTGTAGCCACACGGGAAACGTGCTGTCGAGTATCGAAGCAAGCGAAATCTTTACAAACAACTGTATAGGGTGTTCGCTGTCTTTGTGTGACTGTAAGGTCTGAAAAGCATTAATGATGACCCACTTGTCGATTTGGTGCTCAATACCACATTGACGCGCGGCATGCAGAAACTGTGTTGTTTGTACCTCTTCATCATTTTCGATGAGTCGAATAAACACGTCATAGCGATCAAAATGAAAACGGTTCTTCAAGGCCTTAATCGGCTGGAAAAAAAGACGAAATTCGTTTTGATTGATAGCGGTTTCTATACGATGTTTCCATTCGATATCGCTATTTTGGCTGGTGTCATAATCATGATAGTGGTCGAAAACATGTACACCGTTGCCTCCGTTGCGATAGGCTACCTGGCATGCAGTTTGAGCATATGAAATGAGCTGGTCGATATTGTCTATGTGCTCGGTTATTGCAACAACCCCCATGCTACACGTTAGCGAGATCTTCCCGCGTTCCGTATTAAAGGGTTTCTTGGCAATCGCAGCGCAGAGCTTTTCCGCAAGTTGTTCTGCGAACTCACTGTCGGTCTGGCGTAAAAGAATTAGAAAAACGCTAGACCCCAGATACGTTATTCGGTGAGGCGCTGGCAAATTTTTCGATAGAATATGCGCGCATTGAAGTTGCAGGTGATTACTTGACTTTATCCCAAGCGATTCTTTGGATGCCTGAAAATCATCGATTTCGATAAAGCAAAGGCAGTTTTCCTCAGTTTTCTGTTTTGCGAGGGAAATAGCGCGCTGTGTTTCTTCCAGGAAAAACTCAATATTGTCTGTTTCAGCCGCTGATTCAGCTGATGATGACTTTGGCCGATGATCGGCGCGTGAAGTGTCTGATTCTACTAGCAGGAGTACTGAGGCCTCTTCCTCGAAGCGTATAGGTCTTAGGGAAAGTCGTACCGTTATGATGTTACCGTCACTGTGCTGTAGACAGGTATCGATATGTTGCGTTGTTTGATTACTATCCTTCTCGATTTTTGTGATTGCCGACTTCATGGTCTTCAATGATTCTGCAGGAACCAGGTCGAGTATGGGCAGGCTAGTCAGTTCCGGATGGTCCAGTAATCGATGAAATTGCTGGTTTGCGTATACAATATTTCCCTGGTGGAGTACCGCTACAGCTTGATCAATGGCGTCAGCAAGAATGCGCAGATTGATCTCTGTTTGTCTGGCCATCTCGCGATTAAATAGCGCCTCTTTTACCAGATGTGAACGGCTCGCCAGAATATTCAGGTGTTCGGCCAAAGAACCCAGTTCATCTGAGGAGAAAACTTCATCTGCGCCGTCCTGGACATAATTCAGTGCCTGGTCTCGGTGATAGGTTTTTTGTATAACAATAAGTGGCGTATAGGGTAACTCTTGTTCGCGAAAGGCCAGAACCTGCTGGAAAGTCTTTTTGGAATGTTCGGGAGTATAGAGTAGGAGATCAAAGCTTGAGTTACGAGTAGGCAGTTGTAGCGGGGCATCCGAGTAAACCCCTTTTACGCTGACATCGTAACCATGTTTTCTCAGCAGGTCTGCATAAGTTTCAGCATCGGTCGCGGAATCATCGATAACAAGAATATCTATGTGTTGTGGGTTCATTCCGCACGTATCACAGTAGCATCATCAAATCGACGACCATATCTGGTCAAAGTTCTTGATGCGATCGTTCTTGTCAGTCACCGAAGACTTTTCTGCGGTTTCCAGAATATTGAATTGAAATTGGGAAAACGTGCTGGTCGATTCCAGGAGCTTTGTCAGTAAAACCTTGACTTTCTGGCCATGGATGTCGAGTTTGAGTTTGTCTCCCACATGGTAAAGCGATGGTGTAATCAGTGTGCGTGGCTGATTAACCACGCGAGCCTCGGGCAACATCAGGCTTCGGGTATAGTTCGTCACTTTCGCCTTGGCTGAAATATTTCTCGCAGCGATGGCCTCGGCCTTTGGCGCTAGTATCTCGACGCCCAGAAAAATATCGTCGTTACGATTTCTAATCCAGCGTATGACGCCGATATTCCAGATTTTATCCTCGTTATCCAGTTGTCGCATCCCAATCAAGGAACCAACCATCGTCTTTAAAGGCATATTTTGTCGCCAGCGTATGCAATAGCCGCCCGCGCTCTCGTTTACCAGCATGCAGCGATGAGACTCATATAGGTCTTGTTCCGGATCTTCAAATTCCTGAACCTCGGTCTTATATGCGGTATCGAAAAAAGTTGGCACATCGAATTGATCAGGGACTTGCAAACTGGGATTGTCGGCGATGTCCCATACATCGGGCATGCTGGTGTTGTCGACGGTGTTCTGGCCTACCAGCTTGCTTTCTTCAAATTGCGCACGCGTGTTATACGAAACGGTTTCTCTTTCCACCTGGGTTTTGTCGATGAAGTAGTGAGTCGCGCTCAAGCCCAGCGTCACATTTACCGGTAGATTCTTGCCGGTGCGGGTGAAATTGCGTTTGGGTACTGCACCCCAGGCGAGCACGAGTCGCTTTGTCGTTTCCGGGAGCAAATCCGCTACGGTAGCGGAATCACCTTCCAGATCGCTTGTAAGATCACGAATTCTGCGCGCTAAGGCACTGGTGTCGATGATACGAAGCTGGCCGTTATTCGCTTCGTCCTTGTTGTGGTGCAAATAGACTGGTGGTTTATCAACGTCCAGGTCAACAACGAACAAGCCACTCGGATTGCTAATGGCGTTGACGGGCAACAGGCTGACATCGTCAACCCACTCTGTAAGCGCGTCGTACACGCGTTGAATTTCTTTTTGTGGCAATCGATATGGATTGGCAACCGTCAATAAAAGAATTCTTTTGTACAACTGTTCAATGCTGAAAGACGATTTGCCGTCTCCTCCCTGTCTGATTTTCGTATTTTCTATTTTATTGTGCTCAGCGAATAAATAAAGATGATGCAATTCAAGCCAGATATTTTTGTTGGGTTCATTATAAACTTCGTAGCATTTGAAAAGTATGTGACTAAGAAATTCGACTGCACGCGTAATAGAGGCGATAAAAATCTTGTTGTCCAGACTTTGCGCAAAACCCGAAAGATTGGCGTTAAGAATAATTTTGTAGCCGATGGCCATTTCCCAATACAGCTCTCGGAGCAACTCTGATATACGGTAGTGTTTTTGCGAGAGTGGGAAAGGTTGCCCCAGATAATGTTTTGTTAGTGAGCGGTTGAGGTATTCCACCGGTTTGTGGAACATCTCCAGAATTTTGAAGCGCTGGTTGACCGGCATGTTATAGCGATTCAGTTCGGTTAGCGCGCGATATACCTGACGTGAAGTCTCGCCAATATGGGCCAGTGGTAAGTCTGCAATCCATTTTTCTGCGGTTTTGGAGTTTGCGTAAGGTGCCTCAAGGCTTTCCAGCTGTTGGTTGGGGATATAGAGTTTTAGGGCATTGCTCGTCGGGTTCACAGTAAATCCTTCCTGTCTGCCGGGGCGCGCGCTCCGGTTTATTGGGTATATTTTCGGCTAGGTTGATGAAATTCTTTATGCTTTTGGACCGGATACGGGGAAAAAATTCAAATTTGCAGAAAAGAAGGAGTACACACTTAACTTATTGAATAGATAAAACTCTTCCCCACTTCTCCAGGAATTTCGCGAACCAGCCTCGGTAACAGGTAGCCAGGAAGCTGCGCATGCATGGATTGATATATCGTTTGAACCGCCTTGTCAGGCACCATGAAATGGGTTGCGCCCTGTACTTTGTCTAAAGCATGTAAATAGTAGGGTGCGATGTCAGCCGCTGCCAGGGCGTGACTCAACTGTACGAGCGATTCCGCATCGTCATTTACTCCTTTGAGCAGGACGCTTTGGTTTAAGAGACGAATGCCCGCCGATGTTAGTGCCGCCGCAGCCTCTTTTAACTTGGTGTCGATTTCTCGGTGATGGTTAATATGTAGAACCACTACTGGTTTCAGGCGAGTCCCCGTCAAAAGTCGAATCAATGTCTCGGTAATTCTGCAAGGAATAACGACTGGTAAGCGGGTATGCACGCGTAGATAGCGTAGATGGGGAATACTTGCCAGGTCTTCCAGTAGCGGAGCGAGTTTGCCGTCAGTGAGGCTGAGCGGATCGCCACCGCTGAGGATTACCTCGAAGATGCTCTCATCCTGGCGCAGGTAAGAAAGCGTGTTTTGCCATTGACTTCCTAGCGGGTTGTTATCGCGATAATCGAAAGACCGGCGGAAGCAATAACGGCAATGGACAGCACAAGCTGGCGTAAGAAGTAGTAATACTCTGCCCTTGTACTTGTGAAGCAGACCGTGTTGTCGATTTGCAGCAACATCACCAACGGGGTCGGCGCTAAAGTCCTTGGCTTCGATGAGTTCATCGCCAAGCGGCAGTATCTGTCTCAATAATGGGTCGTTGGCATCTCGTGGGTGTATGCGCTGCAGATAGGGTTCAGGAACCCGAAGTGGAAATAGTGCATGGGCTTTGTGTGCTGCCGGTAGCAAATACGCCGGAAGTTCAAGGCGCTGGAAGAGCGCTTCTGGCGTATTAACAGCATTTGCGAGAATATTCTGCCAATCAGAGGCGTGCCACGATGGCACAATTCGAGGTATCATAACGCGATTTTTTACCCGAGTGAGTGTAAACGCCCCAGAAGAGGTTGATATGGCGACATATAGTACAAGTGAATTCAAGTCCGGTCTAAAGTTATTAATCGATGGTGATCCTTGCGTCATCGTCGAAAATGAGTTTGTGAAGCCAGGCAAAGGTCAAGCCTTTAGTCGCGTGAGGATTCGTAACCTCAAGACAGGTCGTGTCGTCGATAAGACGTATAAGAGTGGCGAATCAGTTGAAGCGGCCGACGTCATGGATACCGATATGCAGTATCTCTACAACGATGGTGAGTTCTGGCATTTCATGCATAAAGAAACCTTCGAGCAGGTGGCGGCCGACGCGAATTCCGTTGGTGACGCAGCGAAGTGGCTCAAAGAGCAGGATACCTGTGTGGTCACGTTGTGGAACGGCACGCCGATTGTGGTGACGCCGCCGAATTTTGTGACCTTACAAATTACAGAAACAGATCCCGGTGTACGTGGTGATACGGCTAGCGGTGGTGGTAAGCCCGCAACCCTGGAAACCGGTGCTGTGGTACGCGTGCCACTCTTCATTGAAACCGGAGAGATCATCAAGGTGGATACTCGTAGCGGCGAATATCAGGGTCGCGCCAAAGAAGAGTAGTTCTGATTGTGGAAGAATTGTGGCGCCCGTCGGCGAATATCGAAATGTTGCGCCAACGGGCGCTTCTGCTTAGACAACTGCGTGAATTTTTTTACAGCAGAAATTATCTCGAAGTTGAAACACCGCTGCTTTCCCATGCCGTGAATCCCGACCCCAATATAGACAGTTTTGTCGTAAACGGGACGGACACCGGTCTTTTTTTACACACCTCGCCAGAGTTTCCCATGAAGCGATTGTTGGCCGCAGGTAGTGGATCGATTTTTCAAATCTGTAAAGTGTTTCGAAAAGGTGAATACGGGCAGCGTCACAATCCTGAATTTACTATGGTCGAATGGTATAGGCAGGGCTATACCTACCGACAGTTAATGGATGAAATTGATGAATTGTTGCAGCAAATATGCAACTTTAAAACGTCGAAAAAGTTAACATATGTACAGCTTTTTAAGACCTATACAGGACTTGATATCTTTCATTCTAGCGTCGTTGAAATGCGACTTTTGCTCGAAAATAAAGGGTGTTTTTTTAGTGACAATATCGATAACGATATCGATACATGGCGAGACCTGGTCATGACGCATCTAATTGAGCCACAGATTGGTTTTGAGCAACCCATGTTTGTTTACGACTATCCCGCGACACAATCGGCATTGGCAATTATTTCACCGAACGATGCAAACCTTGCGCAGCGATTTGAGCTGTACATAAAAGGCAAGGAAATAGCGAATGGTTATCAGGAGTTACTCGATGCTGATGAGCAACAACGACGCTTTCAGGCACAGCTAGACATACGCCAAAAACGGGGGGAAAGTGGCTTGCCCCTGGATCAGAATCTGGTCGAAGCATTGGCAGCAAGTGAGATTGCAGCTACATCCGGTGTCGCGCTGGGACTGGATCGCTTAATGATGGTATTGCACGACATTGAGACTATGCCGGAAGTTGTCTCCTTTGATTTTGTGCGTGCCTGATGTAAATCTGTGCTATATCGCAATAAGTCGAATCTATAACTCACCTGAAACTTAAAGACATTTCTTATGATTTGTCGCGAATTTTTACAATTTTCTTCTAGTTGACTCGTGTTGTTAGGTATTTAGCCTGGGTATTAACGTAACCGATTGTTATTAATGGCTTAAATGAATTTGGCCTAGTATTTGCCATTGCGTTATAGCCAATTGGTCATAGGTTAGGTAGTACTTATGCACTAAAAACACCTAATACTAAAGTGCTATATTTCTGACAGGATTTGCTATGCTGGCGGTATTAACAATCAACAACAACGCTGTAAGCGTCTCTCCGGTTAGACGGATGGATGAGAGAGCTACACGCAAGCATGAGGTGTTACATGGGGGCTGCAAACTATATTGAAAATCGTTGGAGCCAACGTCGGCCGTTGTCGATGCAAGTGGAAGTGTTGAGTGGTGGCGTAAAGCTGGCTCAGGGCCAGGCTCGTGACGTAGGGCTTGGAGGTGTCTTTCTTTTTCTTGATCTGGAGCAACAGCCGTCGGGTGAAATCGATGTGGAACTGTTGTTTGACACCGGTAGCAATGGTGAGAGCCGACACAAACACAAGCTCCGGGCGCGCATAGTCAGACATTCTGCCGAGGGAATAGGTCTGATGTTCAGAGACTTCGACACGAGCTCGTTTAGGGCCTTGCAGGAAGTCATGCGATACACTGACGTTAGCAACTAGGTAAGTTACTTCGAGTTGTTACCCTGAGCGAGTCAGATTAAACATGCTCAAATGGGTACAAATCTCTTCAAAACGCAACACTCCGAACCTGTCTGTTGTCAGGCAGGTTCGAGTTCGTTCAAATAGATCTTAAATTCCTTTCGCCAGATGTTGTCCCATTTGAACGCTGCCGCCAGGAAGAATGTTCTTTACCCATTCAACTTTATTTTGTCCGAACAACACAATCACTGTTGAGCCCATATTGAATCGCCCAAGTTCGTCGCCTCTCGCCAGCGTCTGCGAGCCGGGTGCGTAGTTCGTTGTTACGACTCGGCTGCCATAGGGAGGAGTGATTGTGCCGGCCCAAACAGTTTCCATCGACGAAACAAAGATGGCACCAACCAGAATCACTGCCATAGGTCCGTAACAGGTTTCGAATATTGAAACCACTCTTTCATTGCGAGCAAAAAGGCTTGGTACCGCTCGCGTTGTCGCCGGACTGACGCTAAACAATCGTCCGGGTACATGGACCATGTGTTTTAACTCGCCGGCTAAGGGCGTATGTATTCTGTGATAATCGCGTGGAGAGAGATAAATAGTGGCGAAGCTGCCGTCCTTGAAAGGCTCACACAATGACTTATCCCCGCCTAGTAATTCAAGTAGCGTATAACTTCTGCCTTTGGCCTGAAAAATTTTTCCATGTTCAATTTTTCCTGCCTGACTGACAGTGCCATCGACAGGGCAGGCCACATTGGTTTCACCTTCACACAACGGTCTGGCAGAGGGTTTGAGCGCACGGGTGAAAAAATGGTTGAATGTTTCATAGCTGAGAGGATTTTCTTCCTGCGCATCGCGCATGTCGACATGATAATTTTTTACGACAAAACCGATAAGCCAGTTTTTAAACCATTTGCTGCGGGAGCGCGTAAGACGATGCATGACGCCCGACAATAGTTGATGAGGTAACACGTATTGGGGAATAGCTTTGAAGTAGTCCGCTAGTGAAGCTTGCTGTAAAGGTTCTGTGCTCATCGAATCCGCCGTAATAATTGCAAAGCGTGGTATTATCCCATGAAAATCTTTTCATACCATCACTTTTAATATGATAAATCTTGAAGCCCTAAATCAATTGTCTGTACTTTCAGAAAAATGTGGCGAGTTGCTGCGGCAAAACGGGTTGATATTGGCGACCGCAGAAAGTTGTACCGGCGGCTGGGTTGCAAAAGCCATTACCGATATCGCTGGAAGCTCGCAGTGGTTTGATCGTGGGTTTGTCACCTATACCAATATCTCGAAGACTGAGCTGCTCGATGTGAATCCTGTTACCCTGACACAATACGGCGCGGTCAGTAAAGAAGTCGTGAGCGAAATGGCCTTAGGCGCGTTACGATTCAGCCAGGCGAACATCAGCGTAGCTATTAGTGGTATTGCGGGCCCAGGCGGAGGAAGTCAGGATAAACCGGTGGGAACTGTGTGGTTTGCATGGGCAAAGCATGGTGAATTGCAGAATGCGGAGTCACTTTTGTTTGCTGGAGATCGGGAGTCTGTTCGGTTTTCCGCAGTGCTGCATGCAATACAAAAAACGTACGAATATTCTCATTGAGTATTGAGAGCAAAACCGATGTGAGTAGTAGTTTATTGCGTAGGTACGAGGGCTAAGCTATATTTTTTAAATTGGTTTTAAAAAATCGAATTTTAGCCGATAACATTCCATCATGAATAAATTGCCTGTTTGGAAGTTTGCGCTCATTACCTCGCTGCTTGCGTTGTTATCTGTCGGGGGTAATTTCTTTGGCATCCCTGTTTTTTTTGGGGTGGACTTCATTTTTGGTTCTGTTGCGGCAATTCTAGCACTGGTATTTCTTGGTCTTGTTCCTGCGCTTTTTGTGTCCCTATGCGGAGGTCTGTATACCTTGGTATTATGGGGCCATCCCTATGCGATGATCATATTTGCGCTGGAGATTATTATTATCAGCGCGCTGTATAAACGAGGAACGAGAAATCTGGTCCTGGCAGATTTGCTGTTTTGGCTGACAGCGGGAGCTTGGTTGGTGTTGATATTTTATCGGGGAGCCATAGGCGTGAGTTGGGATGCTGCGATTCTAATCGCAGTCAAACAGCCACTAAACGGTATCTTCAATACACTGATTGCCGGATTGATTGTCCATTCATTACAGGTTAGTCCCAGGTTTTTCAAGTTAATAAAGCTTGGCAAGCCAACACTTTCTTCTTTGCTGTTTCATGCCTTGCTTACGACGATACTTATCGCCGGAATGTTGCCTATTCTAAACGAGGGCTACAATCAGCGACGTATTCAAGAATTATTTTTGCTTGAGCGCATGCAGGATCAGGCGAAACAAATACGTTCTACTTTGAAGCAATCCACAACGCTGTCGAATTTAAAATTTCAACTTGACGAGAGTGATAGCGACGGCATTGCGATACTCGATGCTGCAGGAAATACAATTTTTCGCATCGGCGTTATTGCGAGTCTGGAAGATCAAAGTGGCGATATTGAAACGTTGGGCGACGGTTTTGAAATATGGTTGCCCATAGGTGAAGTCGCGGTGATGAAGCGCTGGAAACAAAGCCGGTATCGTCTGCGACAACGCGTTGACTCCATCGAAGGTATAAGTGCAATTGTCATTGAGCGGGAAGCGAAGCCTCTGGTGCAGGCTTTAGAAAATGGTCGGCTAAGATTATTTATTATGCTTGCAGCGCTGTTATTGGTAGGCATCATTGTCGCGAGAGGTCTCAGTAACTGGCTGACACGCCCCCTTAGTGCATTGGACAAGGCCAGTGGGGATTTGTCTGGGCAGATTTCACAAGGAGCGCGACCAGACTTGCCAGAAAGCGTGGTAAAGGAATATGACAATCTCAGCATCACGCTTCGTGATATGGCTGATCAACTCGGAAGCAGTTTTACGGAACTGAATCAAGTTAAGGATGATCTGGAAAAAACAGTTGAGACACGAACACACGAATTACGAGAAAGTCAGGAGCGTTGGCAGTTTGCGCTCGAAGGAGCTGGCGATGGCGTGTGGGATTGGAATGTCGCGACGGGTAGTGTTTTCTTTTCACGGCGCTGGAAATCGATGCTTGGCTATGCTGATGACGAAGTTTCTGAGAATATCAAAGAATGGAATATACGCGTACACCCGGAGGATAAAGATAAAACGATAGCAGATTTAAATCGTCATATGAACGACGAAATTGATTATTACGAAAATGAACATCGAATGCGGTGCAAAGACGGTACTTATAAATGGATACTTGATCGCGGTAAAGTAGTGGAAAGAGATAAGGAAGGACGACCTTCTCGCGTGATTGGTACTCATACAGATATTTCTGAGCGTAAGAAAAATGAAGAACGTTTGATGGCGGCAATGAATGCGGCTGAGAAGGCCAGTCACGCCAAATCGGAATTTCTTTCCTCCATGAGTCATGAGTTGCGCACGCCTTTGAACGCTATCATTGGTTTCAGTCAGCTTATCGGGCTGGACGCCGAAGATGCGGTGGTTAAATCAAATTCCGCAGAAATCTACAATGCGGGAAAACATCTGCTGGAATTGATAAATGACATTCTTGATTTGTCGAAGATAGATTCTGGCGCCATAGGGTTGTCTTGCGAGAGTGTTGAGCTCGGCAAGCTCGTATCTGAGTGTGTGATGTTAATGGGGGCGCAAGCTGGGAAGCAACATATTGAGATAAGGAATATGATTGATGAGCACGGTTCTTATCGCATACATGCTGATTACACTCGATTCAAACAAGTCTTGTTAAATTTGTTGTCGAATGCGATCAAGTATAATTGTGATGGTGGTAGCGTGGTGATCGATTGTGAGCGGAGCAGTGACGACAGGATTGCGCTTTCTATAACAGATACAGGCGTTGGAATGTCGGACGAGCAATTGCAAAATCTCTTTATGCCATTCGAGCGTCTAGGGGCAGAAAAAACAGGAGTCGAAGGGACTGGTATTGGTTTGCTGATTAGCAAGCGTCTAATGGAGCTCATGGATGGAAGTATAAGCGTTAGTAGTGAAGTTAAGGCGGGAACGATATTCACAATAAGTATAGGTTTGTCCAAGAATGAAGTTGTGGAGAAAATAAGTGACATAGGCGTCGATGATGATAGGCGGAATGTAATACCTGGTTCTGAGGCTAGTGACAGGCTGGTGTTATACATTGAAGATAACCCTGCCAATTTACAACTGGTAGCGCAGATTTTTTCATCTCTCACCTCATATCAGCTGATATACGCCACGAATGCCGTCGACGGAATTGCGCTTGCGAAATCGCGGCTACCCGATCTTATTCTGATGGATATCAATATGCCGGGCATGGACGGCTATGAGGCGCTTGCCATGCTCAAGGCCGATAAATTGACCAAGCATATCCCTGTCGCGGCAGTGAGCGGAAACGCTATGCAGTCCGATATTCGTAAAGGTTTGAAAGCAGGTTTTGAGCTGTATTTAACCAAGCCATTCCAAATTGGTGATCTGGTTGATAAGTTACATTTTCTACTATCGAATGCCCCGCCAATAGAGCGTTCTGGGACAAGTAGCTAGTTTTCTACTCATCACTGAATAATAGCAGCTATGTTTATTCTGAACTGAAACGTCTCATTTTTTGTGCTGGGTTATAGCAGTTTCAATCGTTATTCAACTCCCGCTATAAACATTCAAAGCGTTTCGGTTTCGAAAATATAATGAGTGTGTGTCGGGGTTAAGTGAAGCATCGGTAGAAGTATCGACGGCTAATTGTTTTAACAGGATATCCATTAAAGCGCGGCGACACTGTACTCGAATACAATCTCCTTCGTTGTCGTACTGCCCTAGAATTAATTTCTGTCGTCTTTGATCCAGGTGAGGGTGCGGAGCCAATTCCAGTGTGACAATGTCATTCCATTCTTCGTCGTAATTTGCATCGGACTCTGCCGGTTCGTCGATTTGTTTGGTCTTGCTTAGATGAGACAGATCGATATTCCTGAATTCGTAATGATTTTCGCAAAAGGCCCGTGCATACCAGTGTGAGTTTTGGCTGATGAGCGTGTGAGGCTCGATGATAGCTGCTTCGCCTGGGTTGTCGCCAATGCTAAAAATCGCTAATTTCTTTTTCCACTTAATCGCCTGGGTGATTTGCGCTACATACAATTTTTCCGGTAGTCGATAAGGAAGGGCTGCGCTTACGCAGGGAACACCGTAAATATTAGGGCTGTTTTGCGTGGCGTTGGTGGTCAAGTTACTTGCCAGCATCGGTAACACCCATCGCGGATTTAAATCAGAAAACATCGCTGCAAAATCCAGTGTCGGCACATAACCGAATAAGTTTTGCCGGTATACCAAGTTGCTTGGTGCAAGATCATTATAAAGCTTGAGGTCTTTTGTTGCTGCAGCGTCAGACAAGCGAAACGCATTAGCAATATCGCTGCGTGTGACAAGCCCACAATAGTACGCCATGACTTCGATATATAGCAGACGCTGTCGGGTATGCCATTTGATATCGCTGAACATCATTGTTTGAGTTGTCATCGTTAGTGCTCGTTGATCAAAACTTCGCCAGTGGTTCTCAAGTTACACGCGTATGAATCTATATGTGTGTATAAATAACCAAGGTGGTAAAAAATATTGACACTGAAAAAAGTATAAACTATTGTACGTTTATACAGTGGTTTTGGGCAAGTATCGGTGCGGGATGTTTTATCGCAACAGGGCTAATCAACGTTAAAGGGTTTGTGAATATGGAAGACAACAAAAAGCGTGCGCTGAATGCGGCGTTGAGTCAGATCGAAAAGCAATTTGGTAAAGGGTCAGTGATGCGCATGGGTGATGAAAATGCCGTGCGTGATATCGAGGCTATTTCCACTGGTTCTCTGGGTCTGGACGTGGCGCTTGGCATCGGTGGGTTGCCTAAGGGGCGCGTCGTGGAAATTTATGGACCGGAATCCTCGGGTAAAACCACGCTGACACTGTCGACGATTGCACAGTGTCAGAAGACTGGTGGGACGGCGGCCTTTATCGACGCGGAACACGCGCTTGATCCCATTTATGCGCAGAAGCTGGGTGTTAATATCGACGATTTGCTGGTGTCGCAGCCGGATACGGGCGAACAGGCGCTGGAAATTGCCGACATGCTAGTGCGATCTGCCGCCGTAGATTTGATCGTTATCGACTCGGTCGCCGCGCTTACGCCCAAGGCGGAAATCGAAGGTGAGATGGGTGATAGCCACGTCGGATTGCAGGCGCGTTTGATGTCGCAGGCATTGCGTAAACTCACCGGTAATATCAAACGCACCAATTGTATGGTGATCTTTATTAACCAGATTCGTATGAAGATCGGCGTTATGTTTGGTAATCCCGAGACCACCACCGGTGGTAATGCACTCAAGTTCTATGCCTCAGTACGCCTCGATATCCGCCGCACCGGTGCCATCAAGAAAGGTGAGGAAGTTGTAGGTAGTGCGACCAAGGTCAAGGTTGTCAAAAATAAAGTGGCACCGCCATTCAAGCAGACTGAATTCGACATTCTCTATGGTGAAGGCATCTCTCGAGAAGGCGAGATCATCGACATGGGCGTTAATATGAATATCGTGGATAAAGCCGGTGCCTGGTATAGCTATAACGGTGACCGCATCGGTCAGGGCAAAGACAATGTAAGGAATTTCCTGAAGGAGAATCCTGCTATTGCCCAGGATATCGAGGCACGAGTACGTGCCGAAATGTTGCCTGGCGCTGTGCCCGCAGGTGAGCCGGTGGTCGAGCCGGAAGAGGCTTGATGGGTCAGGACATATATAAAAGTATAAATCTCGCCGCCTTGCGTTGCCTGGGGCGGCGAGAATATGGAATCGCAGAACTCACTCAGCATCTGTGTCACAAAGGATTTCCCTCCAAGACCGTAGCCGAGGTCGTCAAACAACTGCAAAACGAGGGCGCTATCAGCGATCAACGGTTTGCGGAATCATATATTCGTGCGAGAATAGCGCGGGGTTTTGGACCCCAGCGCGTGGTAAATGAATTGCGCCAGAAGGGTATCGCAGACGAGGTCATTGATTTTTCTCTCTCCGATATCGAAGATCAGGAGATGACCGACTGGTCTGGTCTGGCTGCCCGTGTACGTGAAAAGCGCTTCGGTGTGAACGCTCCGGCGACAGTGCAGGACAAGGCCAAGCAATGGCGCTATCTACAGTACAAGGGCTTCACCAGCGAACAGATACACTCCCTATTTAACGATTAACAGACTCCGACGGAAGGCTGATAACGCTGTCCCGTAACGGGGTTGTGTGAGCAGGAAAGATTTTTGGTTATGAAGGCAGCACAGATCAGGCAGGCGTTTCTCGATTATTTTGCGAGCAAAGGGCACGAAATTGTACCCAGTAGTTCCTTGGTGCCCGGCAATGATCCTACCTTGCTGTTCACCAACGCGGGCATGGTTCAGTTCAAGGATTTGTTTCTTGGTCGCGAAAAGCGCGCCTATCAAAGAGCAACATCGTCACAGCGCTGTGTTCGCGCTGGCGGCAAACACAATGACCTGGAGAATGTCGGTTACACTGCGCGTCACCACACCTTTTTCGAAATGCTCGGCAACTTCAGTTTCGGCGACTACTTCAAGCACGACGCGATTGCCTATGCCTGGGAGTTTCTTACGGAAGTGCTCAAGCTCCCGCCAGAACGTTTGTGGATAACCGTATTTGATGAAGATAAGGAAGCCGAGACGATCTGGCTAAACGATATCGGTGTTGATCCGAACCGTTTTTCGCGCATAGGCGCAAAAGACAATTTCTGGTCCATGGGTGATACTGGACCGTGCGGACCTTGTACCGAAATATTTTATGACCACGGACCCGAAGTGGCGGGTGGTCCACCGGGGACGCCAGAAGAAGACGGCGATCGCTATGTCGAGATCTGGAACCTGGTATTCATGCAATATGACCGTTCTGCGGACGGCACCCTGACACCATTACCCAAGCCATCGGTGGATACCGGCGCGGGGCTTGAGCGTGTTGCCGCTGTCATGCAGAAAGTGCGCAGCAATTACGAAATCGATTTGTTTCAGGCTTTAATTAAGGCAGCGGCGGCGGCGACCAAGTGCGGCGATTTGACACATAACTCGCTCAAGGTCATTGCTGATCATATCCGCTCCTGCGTGTTTCTGATTATTGATGGTGTCGTGCCTTCCAACGAAGGACGCGGTTATGTGCTTAGGCGCATTATTCGTCGCGCACTGCGTCATGGTTATGAGCTTGGCCAGAAGGATTTGTTCTTTCACAAACTGGTTAAAACGCTAGCCGAGCAAATGGGCGATGCCTATCCCGAATTGATCCAATCACAGGCCCAGGTAGAAAAAATTCTGCGCCGCGAAGAAGAGCGTTTTGCCGAAACGCTGGAACAGGGTATGGGCATACTCGAAGGTGCGATTGCCAGTCTCAGTGGTAAACAAATCCCAGGTGAAACCGTATTCCGTTTATATGATACCTATGGTTTTCCTGTCGACCTGACCGAAGATATCGCGCGTAATCGTGGTCTGACCATTGATCATGCCGGATTCGAAAAGGCGATGGAAGGTCAGCGTGATCGCGCCCGTGCGGCCAGTCAGTTCAAAGCGGACTACAGTGCAGACCTGGATATTGAAGGCAAGACAGAATTTACCGGCTATGAAAATCTGGTAGACAAAGTCACCATCGAAGCCATTTTCGTTGAAGGTAAACCGGTCACTCATTTAAGTACGGGTGAACAAGGTATCGTCGTTTTAAATAAAACACCTTTTTATGCAGAGTCCGGTGGCCAGGTTGGGGATACGGGCATGCTTCGTGGCAAAGGTGTCGAAGTAGAAATCAGTGACACCCAAAAACAGGCCGGTGGGGTATTTGTGCATTTCGCCGTGGTTGAACAGGGTGAACTGAAAGAAGGCGCACAGCTTAGTGCCGAAGTCGATGAGGAAGATAGAAAGCGTATCGCCTGTAATCACTCCGCTACGCATTTGCTACATGCTGCCTTACGCCAGGTGTTGGGTGAGCATGTACAGCAAAAAGGCTCGCTGGTGGAAGCCAATCGTCTGCGTTTCGATTTTTCTCACCCAGAGCCTGTTAGCAATGAGCAACTGATCGATATTGAGAATCTGGTAAACAAACACATCCGCGGTAATCACACCGTCGAAACCAAACTCATGCAAATTGAAGCGGCCAAGGCCAGCGGTGCGATGGCGTTATTTGGCGAGAAGTACGACGACGAAGTCCGCGTATTGCGCATGAGTGATTTTTCAGTTGAGTTGTGTGGCGGTACGCATGTTACTCGTACTGGCGATATCGGATTGCTCAAAATCCTGAATGAGGGCGGTGTAGCCGCTGGCGTTCGTCGAATCGAAGCGATAGCTGGTGAAGGCGCTTTGCAGTCGGTACAACAAGGCGACGCAGTATTGTCGCAATTAGCGAGCTTACTCAAGACCAGCAAAGATCAGGTGCAGGATAAATTGCATCAGCTATTTGAACGCAACCGTCTTTTGGAAAAAGAGCTGGATCAGTTGAAGTCCAAGATGGCCAGCGCAGCCGGTAGTGATCTGAGTGGTTCGGCCAAAGAGATAAAAGGAATTAAAGTCGTCGCTGCGCGTCTGGACGGTGCCGATGCCAAATCGCTGCGCGATACAGTAGATCAATTAAAGAACAAGCTGGGTAAGGCGGCAGTTGTGCTGGCGACAGTCGAAGATGGCAAGGTGCGTCTGATTGCGGGCGTGACCAAGGAAAGTACGGATAAAATCAAGGCGGGCGAACTGGTGAATATGGTAGCCCAACAGGTGGGTGGAAAAGGCGGCGGAAGACCAGATATGGCCCAGGCCGGCGGTACCGACCCGACAAATTTGGATGCAGCATTACAGTCAGTGGAGGGCTGGGTTTCAGATAAGCTGGGTTAATGGGGATATAAAACGAAGTTCCTTTATATTTTATTTTGGATAAGGTTTAATCGCCTCCCTCTTATTTACCGGTTTAAATAATGGCATTAATTGTACAAAAATACGGAGGAACATCCGTAGGTAACATCGAGCGTATTAATAACGTCGCAGCCAGGGTTAAACGCTGGCATGACGAAGGGCACGATGTGGTCGTAGCCGTGTCGGCAATGAGCGGGGAAACCAATCGCCTTACAGCGCTCGCACACCAAATTAACTCGGCGCCTGATGCGCGCGAACTCGATGTATTGCTGTCCACCGGCGAGCAGGTCACTATTGCTTTGCTGGCAATGGCATTACAAAACATAGGCTGTTCCGCGCGTTCTTATACGGGTGCCCAGGTCCATATTCTGACAGATGAAGCCTATGGCAAGGCGCGTATTCTCGAAATCGAGGACAAGAAAATTCGCGACGACCTCGCTCAAGGGCGGATAGTCATTGTTGCGGGTTTTCAGGGCGTCGATGCTGCGGGCAATATTACGACATTGGGTCGCGGCGGCTCTGATACCACAGCGGTCGCTTTGGCGGCAGCGTTAAAGGCGGAAGAATGTCAGATCTATACTGACGTCGATGGCGTTTATACTACCGATCCCCGGGTTGTGCCCGAAGCAAGACGCATGGACCGCGTGACTTTTGAAGAGATGCTTGAGCTGGCCAGTCTCGGCGCCAAGGTATTACAGATACGTTCAGTAGAATTCGGCAGTAAGTACAATGTACCAATTCGCGTTCTATCTTCCATGCAGGAAGGCGGTGGTACGTTAATTTGTCATGAGGATCAAAACATGGAACAGGCACTGATTTCCGGTATTGCCTTTAACCAGGACGAAGCTGAGCTGACCGTGCTCGGCGTTCCCGACACGCCAGGCATGGCGTTCCAGATTCTGGGCCCTATCGGCAAGGCCAATATCGAAGTGGATATGATTATCCAGAATGTGGGGGCTGATGGCTCCACTGATTTTACCTTTACCGTACATCGCCGCGATTATGAGAAGGCAAAATCGATACTTGAGCAGACCGCCAAGACCCTGGGCGCGCGTGAGGTCAAGGGTGACACTAAAATCGTCAAGATTTCTATTGTTGGCGTGGGTATGCGCTCACATGCCGGTATTGCCAGCACAATGTTTGAGGCTTTAGCTAAGGAAAACATTAACATACGTATGATTTCCACCTCAGAGATCAAGATTTCGGTGGTGGTTGATGAAAAATATCTCGAGCTGGGGGTGAGAGCTTTGCACTCAGCATTCGAGTTAGAAAAAGAACCTGTGGCCGCAAAATAGGTCATATGTTTCTGAAAACAAAGATATAAAATAAAGCGTCCTCGTCCAACGACAGTATATGTGGGATCATAAAAAAACCTATTAAAGGCTTGAAATTAAAGGTTTTAGTTGAATAAAGTTTAGTCTGATCTGGTCGATACAAGCTATTAACGGAGTTTGAGAGAACTCTCGTCTGCTTGTACGGACAGTCGGCTAAAAAGGAGATAGCGGTAATGCTGATTTTGACAAGACGCGTAGGTGAAACACTCATCATTGGAGACGACGTAACCGTCACAGTGCTTGGTGTTAAAGGCAATCAAGTACGAATAGGCGTCAATGCGCCTAAGGACGTATCGGTCCATCGTGAAGAGATTTACGAACGTATCCAACGTGAAAAAGGCGATGGCGATGCCGATGCGGCTGCCAGCTGATTTACAAAGGTATTAGATTTACGAACTACATCGCTGGCCGGGCAGAGGGGCTAGAATAACAAGAAAACCAGGGCGGTCCAGCGATGCCAATCAAGCCCCCATTTCAAAACTTCATCCCATGACATCAAGTTTCCTGTAACATGCTCCCCGCTGACTGCAAAAAAGGGTTTCATAATCTACTGTAATTTGGGAAAATACCGCGCATTCGTGCGTCGGGTATTGGAAGACGCCGAGCAGCAGAAATTGCACGGCTAATGGCGAAGTTAGTTGACCCCGGGAATTAGTAGCGAAAGAATTTCAAACACAGCGCATCTGCGTTGTTTGATAACAGAGTTTTGGAGAGGTGGCCGAGAGGCCGAAGGCGCTCCCCTGCTAAGGGAGTATACGCCAAAAGCGTATCGAGGGTTCGAATCCCTCCCTCTCCGCCATACCAAAAAAAAGGGCTCCCCATCGGGGAGCCCTTTTTTTTGGTATGGCGGAGAGGGAGGACCTGATAAGAACTCTTCGGTTCGAGAAGCGAGTGTAGCGAGCGGAGACGCCGGCGATAGCCGGCGCCCCGCAGGGGTGAGCGACGAAGGCGCGAATCAATCCCTATTCATTTTCTCGCCAATCTCGATAAAGCCCCGAAAGAGCAAATCAATCTCCAACCTCCCGTCTCAATCTTGACAACTCCACATGATATCCGGATAATGCGCCCTCCTTAGCGCCTGTAGCTCAGCTGGATAGAGTACCTGGCTACGAACCAGGCGGTCGGGCGTTCGAATCGCTCCAGGCGCGCCATATTCCGAAAAGGCTTCATCTTTTTAGATCGAAGCCTTTTTTATTGTCCCGAGTTTTTCAAACGACGAGCGCCTTCCGCGACCTGAGGTCACCCCAGCTGCGCAGCCTACGCTGCTCCGCGTTCGCTGCGGCTGCGAAAGTCCACTGGACTTTCGGTCCTTGCTCACCCAGGCGCGCCATATTCCAAAGAGGCTTCATCTATATAGATCGAAGCCTTTTTTATTGTCCCGAATTTTTCGAACAATGAGCGCCTTCCGCGACCTGAGGTCGCCCCAGCTACACAGCTCCGCGATAGTCAAATCCTCGTTCTCACAAAAATATAGATATGACACGGGTTTGAACGAGTCCTGCGCACTGTGTTATTAATTGGTCTCCCCAATCGGAGCGTCCGGATGAGTAGCAACGAAACAGACCAAACCTTTTCTCCTGATCACCGCCTGCGTCTGCGTAATTTACGTGAAAGTGACTATCAGGCAATCAGTGAAATCATGGATCGGGTATACGCCAAATTGGGCGGTAGTTGGCCAAAGAATAAATTCCTCACTATGCTCAAGACCTTTCCCGAAGGGCAGATTTGCATAGACGACAACGGTAAGCCAGTCGCGGCGGCGTTTGCCGTCATCGTTGATTACGACAAGTTTGGCGATGAGCACACGTATAACGAAATTACGGGTAATGCCTATCTCACGACTCATGATCCCAATGGTGATGTGTTGTATGGTGTGGATGTTTTTGTCGATCCTGCTTATCGCGATATGCGTCTCGGACGTCGTCTGTATGAGGCGCGCAAGGAGTTGTGTCAGAGTTTAAATTTGCGTGCGATTTTTGCGGGGGGACGCATTCCCAATTATGAGCAGCACGCGGACAAACTTTCGCCACAACAATACATCGAGGCGGTTAAACGAAAAGAGATCTACGATCCTATTCTGAGTTTCCAATTGTCTAATGACTTTGATGTTAAGCGTGTTTTACGCGCCTACTTGCCGGAGGACAAGGAGTCTTTGGGATATGCCACTTTGCTCGAGTGGTTCAATATCTATTACGAGGCGCGTGATCCGAAACTCTTTGGCGCGCGCAAAACCACGGCGCGTATCGGTTGCGTGCAATGGCAGATGCGTGAGATGAAAAGTGTCGAGGAATTGATGCAGCAGGTCGAATATTTCATCGACGCGCTGTCGGATTATCGCTGCGATGTAGCTTTGTTCCCGGAGTTTTTCAATGCACCACTCATGGGTTTGGAGCACCACGAAACATCAGTCGATGCAATTCGTCGATTGGCTGAATACACCGAGCAATTGCGTGACGACATCAGCAAGCTCGCGGTGAGTTACAATATTAACGTCATTGCCGGTTCCATGCCGATCGTGGAAGACGGTGCGTTATATAATGTCTCCTATCTGTGCCGTCGTGACGGAACTGTCGATGCGCAATACAAATTGCATCCGACGCCACACGAAAAGCGCGACTGGATTATGCAGGGCGGTAATCATCTCAAATTATTTGATACGGATTTTGGTCGTATCGGCATACTTATTTGTTATGACGTGGAATTCCCGGAACTCGCACGTTTGCTTTCAGATAAGGAAATGCAAATCCTGTTCGTGCCTTTCTGGACGGATACCAAGAATGGATATCTGCGTGTTCGTCGTTGCGCACAGGCGCGTGCAATTGAAAACGAATGTTATGTCGCGATCGCGGGTAGTATCGGTAATTTGCCCAAGGTCGATAATGTGGATATCCAATACGGCCAAACTGCTGTGTTTTCCCCATCAGATTTTGCCTTTCCTCACGATGCCATTATGGCGGAAACCACACCAAATACAGAAATGACGCTAATAGTCGACGTCGATCTTGATAAATTACAAGTATTACAAAATGAAGGCTCGGTGCGTAATTATCTCGATCGTCGACGAGACTTATACAAAATAGAATGGACGGGTGACTAGGCGCTATCGTACGAGCGCACAAGAAAAATGAAGTATACCCAGCCTATACTCACCGGCACGCTCATCAAACGCTACAAGCGCTTTCTTGCAGATGTACGTCTCGATAACGGCGAAGTCATCACCGTCCATACGCCAAATACAGGCGCGATGCTGGGATGCGCCGAGCCGGGTTTTCGGGTTTGGTTGTATGATAGCGAAAACCTCGAACGTAAATATCGCTATAGCTGGCTGCTGGTGGAAAACAATGAAGGCATCAAGATCGGTATTAATACGGCTGCGGCCAATACCCTGGTGGAAGAGGGTATACGCGAGGGCGTAATAAAAGAGTTGCAGGGATACTCTCAAGTCCAAAGAGAAGTGAAGTCACCGACAGGTGTTAGTCGCTTTGATTTGTTTCTGCAACACCACTCACATCTCCCGGATTGCTACATCGAAGTCAAAAGCGTGACCGCCAAAGGTGAAGATGGTGTGGGGATATTTCCCGATGCGGTAAGCGCACGCGGCAAAAAACACCTGGAAGATTTGCGCGCTATGGTCGCGCTCGGATTTCGCGCGGTATTGGTTTTTTGCGTGCAAAGAGAAGACGTCGAGCAAGTTCGTGCCGCCATCGAGATAGACCCATTGTATGCGAATACGCTTGAGACGGTGAGGAAACACGGTGTAGAAGTTATCGCCTATTGCGCGAAACTGTCACCTAATCAATTGTCGCTAGTCCGCCGAATTCCCGTGTTGTAAAAAAGAAAAAGCCCGTATTGCTACGGGCTTTTTTAGACTACGAAGACCCAGATTAGAATGCTGAAGAATACATGGTTCTTCCATCGGCGTTGGGCTGGGTTGAATAGAAACGAGTTTGTTCTTTGAACAGATTGGTATTGGTGTCGTTCTGATGCCAGACCGTTACCTTTTTTAAGGCACCAACCGTAGTTTCATATGCACCTGTTGTTTGATTTATTTGTGCTACGTCGTTGTACTCGTAAATGCGATAGGAATGCACGATAACTTGTGCGCCATTTCCCGCCATCAAACTATTTTGGGTGGGTTTGTACGCAGGAGTATCTCCAGTTACCGAGGTAACAAAATAGTTAGACAAGTTATGTCCCAGATACCCGTTGCTTGAAATCAATGCGGTCCATTCTGAACGTGTTAAACCGTATGGCGCCTGGTCACGATTATCGCGTGGAATTTCATATGTCACGCGCTGAGCGACACGACCCTTATCATCATATATATAGAGGCGCAGTCGGTAGGCAACATCGTCGTTGGTAAACGGAGTTCCATCCGATCCATATTTAAGTATCGTCCCAGAACGGTTCGAACCTGCCCAAGACCACTCATGGGTACGCTTATAGTCGACCAAATCACGGGTGTGATAGAACGCGACCCTGTCGTTTCCAGGTTGGGGGGCGGGATTCATTTGGGGGTTGAAATCAATCTTTTTATCAGTTCCCAAATCGCCATAGAAAATATGCCTATGCTGGAATTGCGCATCGATACTAGTAGTGCTGGCAATTGGCGCGCTGTGATTCATCTCCATGATTGACGCATTGTCCAATCTGAAAGAGGGGTCTGTTGACGGGTTACCGCTGGCAGGCCAAGGCGTCGGTGTCGTGTCGCGATCAGCGACCGGCTCATACTGATAGCTAATCATATGATTTGTGCTGTGCGATTCGTCAGGTGTCCACACATTCCTAATCGGGTCAGTTGCACCATTTGCCTGCTGTGCATGCTGGCCATCAGGAAATTCGACGCGAACCGTATACTTTTTACCGTCGGTACCGGTACGTAATACTTCGTAGCGCTCGATCAATCCACTTGAGTCTTGCTGCCAGTAAACTGTCTGGTCTCCAGGCATGAGTTGCCCTTGTAGTGGATGAGACATGGTGTAGTGACGTGTCCTCTTCGGCGATTCGACGCCGCCAACTACCGTCATTTCTTCGCGCTTCACCCGCTCGTTATTCGATGTCTGCGTGTAACGAACTTCATTCACCTGGCCGAATTCATCAAATTCTTTGCGATAGAATTCATGGGCGTGGGCAGTGGTGAAAGAGAATTTTATCGTGTCTAATCCCGCTGCTGCACGTTTGCCGCCTTTTAACATAAGGTCAGATGCATGCACGTGATACATGTGTCCCTGTTCCATCGCTTTTGTCGGGGTAAATGAAATTGTTCGAGTTGCAGGGTCATAAGAAACGTTTCCCGGAATCGGGTCGGTACTCATCATCATGGTGTCTTCTTCCGCGCCGTCGTCGCCCATGTCCATACCATGGCTTGCGCCAGGCATTAGGTGAACAGTTGTCGGGCCGACACTACTAAGCTCGAGTTCTTCTTTGAGTACTATCTTTAAGGGCTGGGTGATGCTGACGCCTACGCTCCCAGGCGAGGGTTGCGTATTAAATTGATCAAGTGTTAAACCTTGCGGGCCATTTGGCGCAACCACACCACAAGCACTTATTACGGAAATAGCTAAAGACGCGGTGATACCGCGGTATATAACCTTCATGGGACTTCCCTCCGACACATTGACTGTATTTGATAATTATTCAGCCATATACTTATTGTTTTTCATGTTTTATCGTCTAGAAAGACAATGAAAACAGGCTGTTTTATTCGAATTATTATGCGTGCCTTTTTGTGCCAAAGGCAAGCTTTACGGCGGACACAGTTGCCCACCATGTTTAATCATCCCGACATCCTAGGTGCGTAGGCTTACGCTAATATGAATAAAATACTCGGAAATAAGGTCGATATCAGCTTTCGCCATATGCGCATGGGGAGGCTGATGTGGTCTATTGAAGTCGTAGATCTGTTTGACAGTGAAGGTAAGGCGGCAGTGGATATCGTGCATGGGCAGGCCATTTCCTGGCAAGGTCGGCGGTTACCGGTTAGTGCTCAGCGCGTATTGATTGAGGCCCTGGGGCAGATACAGGTTCAAACCATGCCGCGCAAGGCCGAGCATTTGGGCGAAGGGCAGTTTATTCTTATTATTGATATCGCCGGGATGCACGCCAGCTATGAGTGGTCTGGGCGTTTGCCCACCGCATGGTTTTCTCTGCAGCCAATCGTGAAGGCCCTACAGGAACAGGTGGTACATCGTGAATAATTTTGTTTTGAATCTGTTCAAGTGCGTTCCCCTCATCGAAGGTTTAGCCCTTGTGCAGCTAGCATGTACAATGGCGGCATTCCACAGGATTTTCGGATATGAAATCGGATAGCGTATTTGAATTTGATCAGACCTGGGATCAGCAGCAGCGGCAGTTGATCGAACAAGCTATGCTGGTTGCGGAACAACAGGGCAAGAAATCAGAGGCCGCAGAACACGCAGCGATCATGCAGGAATTGCGCGTCGATCATGAAATTATCGCTGCCGGAATTTTATTTGCCAGCGGTATCAGCAAGCCGGTTGGTTTTGATGATCGACTAAGTGCCTTGTGCCAGGAAGCGATGCGCTTGAACGCCGAAGAAGATGGCTGGATAGCGCAGCTTGAACAACAAAACGATCTCAACACCGAAGATACCCAGTCTCACCACATGATGTTGCTGTCGATGATGAAAGATGTGCGCGTGGTGTTTATTTTACTCGCGCATCAATTGTGGATAATGCGCCACATCAAAGGTGCAGATCCCAAGCATCGTCGCGCGGAAGCCTGGGAAACGCGCGTCATCTTTGCGCCTTTGGCCAATCGTCTTGGAATTGGACAACTCAAGTGGGAGTTGGAAGATCTCGCCTTTCGATTTCTGGAAGAAGATGGCTATAAAGAAATTGCTAAAAAACTGGAGGAAAAACGCCAGGACCGCGAGGACTATATTCGTAATGTGGTGTCGGCTTTGTCCACTTTGCTGGAAGAGTCAGGTGTGCGTGCACAGGTATATGGGCGACCCAAGCATATCTATAGCATCTGGAAAAAGATGCAGGCCAAGAATCTCGAATTCGAAGACCTCTATGATGTACGCGCGATTCGTGTTTTAGTCGACGACATCAGTCAGTGCTATACCGCATTGAGTGCGGTGCATAGTAAATGGCCGTTTATTCCCGGCGAGTATGATGATTATATTTCCGCGCCTAAATCGAATAATTATCAGTCCTTGCATACGGCGGTCATCGGACCGGAAGGGCGAACTGTGGAAATCCAGATTCGTACCCATGACATGCATGAATTTGCCGAGCTCGGTGTGGCCGCGCATTGGCGATACAAGGAAGGCGGTCGACGCGATGAAGGTTTGGAAAAACGTATTGAGTCGGTGCGTCAGATGTTGGAGGAAGGACGGATCGATGAAAGCGATTCGGAAATGGTATCGAGTGATGAGGAGTCGGTATTTGTACTGACACCTAAAGGGCAAGTCTTAGAGTTGCCTTCAGGCTCGACGCCACTGGATTTTGCCTACCATATACACACAGAACTGGGACACCGTTGTCGTGGCGCCAAGATTAACGGAGACATGGTGCAACTGACCACCAAACTGAATAGCGGTGACCATGTTGAAATTATTACGACCAAAATCGGCCAACCGAGTCGCGACTGGTTATCGCCTTCGAGTGGTTATTTAAAATCCTCGCGTGCCCGCGCCAAGGTTCGTCAGTGGTTCAAGCAACAGTTTCGCGATGAAAATATTTCGGCGGGTAAGGCGGCTGTACACAAAGAAGCGGTTAAGCGTTCGATAGGTGAGCCGGATTTGAGTTCGGTGGTACCGCGTTTTAATTTCAGCAGTACCGACGATGTGTACGCCGCTATAGGGCGTGGTGAACTGGGCGCGGCGCAGGTGGTGAATGTCGTCCAGGAAACCGTGCAGGCGCCGGTGGTAGAACCGGATGAGATACACACCAGTAGCGCACGAAAATCTGTCGGTTCTGGCAAGATCGATGTCTATGGCGTGGGCGATTTGCTGACGCATATGGCCCGTTGTTGCAAGCCTATGCCTGGCGATGAGATTGTAGGTTTTATCACGCGCGGGCGTGGCGTGAGCATACACCGACAGGATTGCGCCAATGCTAGAGCGTTAGGTGAACAAAATTCCGATCGATTAATCAATGTTTCCTGGGGTAAACAAGACCATGGTAATTACGAAGTGGATATTCTGATCGAGGCCCTGGACCGGTCTGGCCTGTTGCGTGATGTCACTTCCGTCTTGTCAGCCGAAGACGTCAATGTTGTCGCTGCCAACACCTTTTCCAATCGCAAGTTGCAGCAGGCGACATTGAAACTGACACTGGAAATTAATAACTCTCAAAAACTCGATCGCGCCCTCAATCGTCTGCAACAAGTTCGTGGTGTGTTCGAGGCAGTAAGAACCAAATAATAAGCGAACACTAAGAAACCAGGCACTCTTCACAAGAGAATATTCGATGAGTAGTAAGATAAATGAATTGCTGGATATCATGGCGCGCTTGCGTGATCCACAGAGCGGTTGCCCGTGGGATTTGAAGCAGACCTATGCCACGATAGTTCCTTACACGCTGGAAGAGGCCTACGAAGTCGCCGAAGCGATAGAGAAAGGCGATCTTGAACACTTAAAAGATGAACTCGGGGATTTGTTGTTTCAAGTCGTGTTCTATGCGCAGATTGCCAGGGAAGAAAAACGATTTACATTCGACGAGGTCGTCGAGAGTATCTGTGAAAAAATGATACGTCGTCATCCACATGTGTTTTCTGATCTCGATGTTGTCGATGAAGGTGAAGTAAAGTCTAACTGGGAAAAAATCAAGCAAGCGGAGCGGGAACAAAAAAATGCAAAAAAAACAGCGAGTCTGATCGATGGTGTCAATGAGGCCTTGCCCGCATTGTCTCGGGCGAAAAAATTACAGAAACGCGCGGCGAACATCGGCTTTGACTGGCCAGACCATACAGGTGTCGTCGAAAAGCTGCGTGAAGAACTGGCGGAGGTCGAAGAGGCTATTGAATCAGGTGATGCCGCGCATATCGAAGAGGAAGTAGGGGATTTATTGTTTGTCGCAGTCAACCTCGCCAACCATGTCAAAATCGATGCCGAGGCCGCCCTGCGCAAGGCGAATCGGAAATTCGAACGACGATTTCGTTGTATGGAAGAGATAGCCAGTGAGGCTAATACCAGTTTGACTGATATGGATTTGGCCGGACTCGATGGGCTTTGGAATCAGGCTAAAAAACGACTGGATTGATCCACTATCTGCTTTTTTAATACGTTAAATCGTGCATATTCATTACCCGTTGTGGTGCTTTAGACCGAGTGTTTGAATTTTTTAAAGAATTGGATTTTACCTACCGCTAATCCATTGCAGAGAGCCCGATGGGCTTTCTTTTTTTGCAATCGGAGCACCCATGAAATTTATTTCCAACCTCAAAATCGCCCAAAAGCTATTGCTGTTGACCGCGATCCCCGCCTTGTCACTCATGATATTTGCGACAATTGCGGTTTTGGAACGAATTGAGGTTAGCTCCAGTATGGCAGCCGTTGAAACTATGACGCGTATCTCATCACGCATTGGCGCTTTGGTTCATGAGCTGCAAAAGGAACGCGGCATGACCGCCGGTTTTCTTGGTAGCGACGGCAAATCCTTCGCCGACAAAATTGAAGGCCAACAACGCGCTGCAGATGAAAAACACAGTGCACTGTTGACCTACATGGGCACGATTGATCTGGCCGCGCTGGATCCTCATTTTGTCTCTGAGATCAAAGAAGGTTTGGACCTTTTTGAGCAACGGGAACTTGTGCGTGCACGCGTCAGTGAGCTGCGGATTCCAACTGCCGAGGCGATTGCTTTCTACACCAAATTAAACAGTGTATTTCTGCTGGCAGTCTCGGAGATGTACGAAGAGGCGGTAACCGCCGAATTGACTGCCCAGGTCACCGCATATGCCGATTTTCTAAAAGCTAAAGAACGCGCAGGCGTAGAGCGTGCAATTCTGGCTGCGGTCTTTGCGCAGGATCGTTTCGAGAAAGGACAGTTCCGAAGGTTAGTCGAGGTCATTCAGGACCAAAAAGTCTATCTGGATATGTTTCGCCATCTTGCAACACAGCAACAGGTCGCGGTTTACGATCGTACCTTATCCGGTGATGTGATCAATCAAACGCGAAAAATGGTAGAGACAGCATTTGATAAGGCCGACAGTGGTGGCTTTGGCGTCAGCTCGCAGGATTGGTTCAGGCTGCAAACCGAAAAAATCGCTCTGTTGAAAAAAGTGGAAGACTATCTTACGCAAGATGTTGAGAGTTTTGCGGAACATGAGTCTCAAAACGCGGCCGCTGCTGTAAGCGCTTATATTATCGCGTCGGTACTGGTTTTAGCTTTGGTCGTGACAGGTTTTGTAGTGATAGGCAACAGCATACGTCAACCCTTGCGCGATATGGTGAATATTGCCGAGCAACTTGCTGACGGTGAATTGCAAATTGAGCGTAAGGCCTTTGGCCGCGATGAGACCGGCGCTGCCATGGGCGCGATGTATCGCATGGTGGACAAGTTGACCGATATTATCAATAGCATTGTGAGCGCTGCGGAGAATATGGCGAATGCCTCTTCTCAAGTCAGCGATTCAGCACAATCGCTTAGCCAGGCATCCAGTGAGCAGGGGGCCAGCGTTGAGGAGACTAGCGCATCACTGGAAGAGATGAATGCCAGTATTATGCAGAATACGGATAATGCACAGGCTACGTCTTCTATCGCGCTTGAGGTCGCGCAACAGGCCCAGCAAGGTGGAGAATCGGTGCAGGAAACCGTCACTGCCATGCGCGCAATCTCGGAAAAGATCACGCTCATCGAAGACATTGCCTATAAGACTAATCTACTCGCATTGAATGCCGCGATCGAAGCGGCGCGCGCCGGCGAACACGGAAAGGGTTTTGCGGTGGTTGCCGACGAGGTGCGTAAACTGGCGGAGCGTAGCCAGGAGGCAGCGGGGCAGATTACAGCGATGGCCAGTCGGAACGTGACTATTTCTGAGCGTGCCGGGAAACTCATTGCCGAAGTGGTGCCCAAGGTCCAGCAAACCGCCAATCTTATCGAAGAGATCAATGCGGCCTCGTCGGAACAGGCGAGTAATGTTAGCCAGGTGAAACTGGCGATGGACCAGGTCGACAAAACTGCGCAGCAGAGCGCGGCCTCTTCGGAAGAACTGGCCAGTACCTCCGAGGAAATGCTCAGCCAGACCGAGGAATTACGCCACATCGTGTCTTTCTTTAAACTCGCAGACGACTACCGCTAAGTCTTTGCATAGATTTACTGACGAAGCTGTGATCTCAGCGTGCTTTTGATTAAAATTGGCAGCTCACAGATTTACAGTATCGAAGGGCCGTGGACAGATTAGCACTATGCATGCAGCGGGATCGTTTTCGTCTGCGTCGACAATTACAGCGGCTGAAGGCTGAGGACGACAAATCGCGCGTCGAGCAAGACATCTCCACGTCTGAGGCGGAATATGCACACCGACTGCAACATCTACCAAAGCCCACCTTTCCCGAAGCCTTACCCGTTAGTGAAAAGCACGAGGAGATTGCCCAGGCGATAGCTGCGCATCAGGTTGTCATTGTGTGTGGTGAAACCGGCTCAGGTAAAACCACCCAAATCCCGAAAATCTGTCTGTCTCTAGGTCGCGGAGTCGCGGGAATGATCGGTCACACCCAGCCGCGGCGTATCGCTGCGCGTAGTGTCGCGGCAAGAATTGCCGAAGAGCTGAACTCAGGTATTGGGCAACACGTGGGTTATAAGGTGCGTTTCTCCGATCAACAGGGGGAAAATACCTATATTAAGTTGATGACCGACGGGATATTGTTGGCCGAAACGCAGAACGATCGATTTCTCGATGCCTATGACACAATTATTATTGATGAGGCCCACGAGCGCAGTCTGAATATCGATTTCCTGTTGGGCTATCTCAAACAACTATTACCACGTCGCCCGGACCTGAAAGTTATCGTCACCTCCGCCACGATTGATCCGCAGAGATTTTCAAAACACTTTAATAATGCGCCAGTGATAGAAGTGTCCGGGCGTACCTTTCCGGTGGAAATGCGTTACCGGCCATTCAATGAAGACCGCGATGATGAGCGTGATCTGCAACAGGCGATTATTGACGCTATCGACGAGCTTTCACGGCAAGGGCCAGGTGACGTGCTGGTTTTTCTTTCAGGTGAGCGGGATATCCGTGAAACCGCTGAGGCCTTGCGTAAACATCATCCACCCCATACCGAAATCCTGCCCTTGTTTGCGCGGCTGACGGTTGCGGAGCAACAGAAGATTTTTCAATCCCATGCCGGGCGTCGCATCGTGTTGTCGACTAACGTTGCGGAAACTTCGTTAACCGTGCCGGGCATACGCTATGTGGTAGATACCGGTTTTGCGCGTATCTCCCGTTACAGTTATCGCTCAAAGATACAGCGACTGCCAGTAGAAGCCATCTCACAGGCTTCGGCCAACCAGCGTGCTGGCCGTTGTGGGCGCGTGAGTGCGGGTATCTGTATTCGTTTGTATTCAGAAGAAGATTATCTCAATCGCGATGAGTTTACCGATGCGGAAATTCTGCGCACCAATCTCGCCAGCGTTATATTGCAAATGACAGCTCTGGGTTTGGGCGACGTCAAGCGCTTTCCCTTCGTAGACAAGCCCGATGATCGTTTTATCAATGACGGCTATAAGCTGCTACAGGAGCTCAATGCCATCGACGATCAACGTCGACTGACGAAAACCGGAAAACTGCTTTCGAAGCTACCCATAGAGCCCAGGCTTGCGCGCGTGCTAGTCGAAGGGGATAAGGAAAACAGTTTGCACGAAGTCTTGATTATTGTTGCTGGACTGAGTGTTCAAGATCCCCGTGAAAGGCCTTTCGATGCGCAACAGGCGGCTGATGAAAAACACCGCCGTTTTCAGGATGAGGATTCGGATTTTATCGCCTTGTTAAAACTGTGGGACTACTTATCAGACAAGCGACGTCATCTTTCGAACAGCCAGTATCGAAAACTTTGTCGCGCAGAGTTTTTGTCCTATATGCGGGTAAAGGAATGGCGCGAAGTCTATACACAACTAAAGAAGCAGGCAATTGACTTAGGATTAAAAGTAAACCAGGAAGCCGCGCATTACGACGCGATACATCGCGCGTTACTGAGTGGGTTGTTGTCGCGGGTGGGCATGAAAGACGAAGACAAAGGATTTTTTGGTGCACGCAATAGCCGCTTTTTTATCTTCCCCGGTTCCAGTCAATTCAAGAAACCACCGAAATGGGTGATTGCTGCGGAGATCGTGGAAACCGCCAAGGTGTATGCGCGTATGGTGGCGAAAATCAATCCGGACTGGATAGAGCCGCTGGCTTTGCATGTGGTCAAACGCAGTCATGTTGAACCTCATTGGGAAAAACGGCACGCCCAGGTCGCTGCATTTGAAAATGTCAGTTTGTTTGGCCTGCCGGTGGTAAACCGGCGGCGAGTCAATTACGGCCCTATCGACCCTGAAACGTCACGCGAAATATTTATTCGACATGCGCTGGTCTATGGCGAATACCAGACGGACGCCGCTTTCTTTAAACACAATCGCGAGTTGATCGAAAAAATCGAAAGCCTGGAGGCCAAATCGCGACGTCAGGATATTCTTGTGGACGAACAACTGATCTACGATTTTTTCGATCAACGCATTCCGGCGGGTATTTTTTCCGGCGCGACGTTTGAAAAGTGGCGTAAGCAATTAGAGCGCGCTGAGCCGCAGTTGTTGCTTCTCAGTGAAGAATCGCTGATGCAACATCAGGCAGGCCATGTCACCGAGAATCGATTTCCTTCGAGCGTGAATATCAATGGTTTGCAGCTGGCGCTTGAATATCATTTTGCCCCGGGCGAACCCGAGGACGGCGTATCGGTCAAAGTCCCTGTTGCGGCTTTGAGTCAATTACGTCCGCAACGCTTCGAGTGGCTGGTGCCCGGCCTGTTGGAAGATAAAATCGTGGCCATGATCAAAAGCCTTCCCAAGAGTTTACGTAAAAACTTCGTGCCTGCTCCTCAGTATGCACAAGCATGTGTGGAGGTGCTTACTCCGGATGAGATTTCCTTGCGCGATGCTTTGAGTAAGCAATTACTCCGAATGACCGGCGTTAAACTTGAAGACGAAAACTGGAAGCTGGACAGCTTGCCGATGCATTTTCTGATGAACTTCCGCGTGGTTGATAGTAAGGGAAAGCTCTTAATGCAAGGGCGAGACCTCGCGCAATTACAACAGCAATTAGGTAGTAAAACAGAGGCGGTTTTCAGTGGTCTGAATAGTAGCGAATACGAACGTAGCGATATTCGTGAGTGGGATTTTGGTGACTTACCGCCGTTTATTGAAGTTAAGCATCAAGGCGTATCACTCAAGGCATTTCCTACTCTCGTAGAAGAACAGGGTATGGTCGCATTGCGTTTGGTGGATTCGCCGGATAAAGCGGAAAAATTGGCGCAAAAAGGCCTGCGTGCGCTGTTTATGGCCTGTTTATCGCAACAGCAAAAATACCTTCGGAAAAACCTGCCAGGTGTCGACAATCTGTGTTTGCAATATCGAAAAATCGGAGATTGCGAGCGGTTGAAACAGGATATTCTGGCGGCGGTATTTGATCAGGTGTTTTTGTTTGATCGCAAGTTCATCCGTACGCGGGCCGAATTTCAAAGCCGACTTGAGCAAGGGCGCGGAGAGCTGATCGAGCGCGCGAATACATTATGTGCTCTGCTCAGACAGATACTGGAACTCTATACCGCAATAGAGAAGTCTTTGAAGGGTTCGATACCAGCAAACTGGATTAATGCTGTAAGTGATATAAGACAGCATCTTAATTCCCTGGTATTTAAGGATTTCATTAGTACGACGCCGTTATCATGGCTGGAGCAGTATCCGCGTTATCTACGCGCGGTTGAAAAACGAATTGAAAAGCTTGCGTTGGATATAAACAGGGACAGAACGATGATGATGGATATCAATCCCCTGTGGGAGCAGTATCTTACACGCAAGGAAAGGCATGAAAAATTGTCTATCGATGACCCGGAATTGACACGATATCGTTGGTTGATCGAAGAGTTTCGCGTATCTCTATTTGCGCAGGAGTTGAAAACTCTGGAGCCGGTTTCACTTAAAAGATTGGAAAAGCAATGGCAAAGCGTGAGAAAAGAATAAACCTTTTCCCCTGGCACTGGGTGGCTGTAGCTTTGTTCTATATGTTGGCGCTTACTCCGGTTATGGCTTTGCCTGATAGACCTGAGTCGTTTAAGCAGGGCGATTTCAAGGCGGCTGAGGTTTATCTCGATGAATACATCGAAGAATGGATGGATGATGAATCGGTCCCTGGTGTCAGCATTACGGTTTTTGATCGCAATTCTTTTCTGTTGTCCAAAGCTTATGGTTACGCTGATCTTGAGGAAGACATAAAGACTAAGCCGGACACCGTTTTTCGCGTGGGTGGCCTCACTACCTTGTTTACCTCGCTGGCCATTATGCAGCTACAAGAACAAGGTAAGATCAATCTGCTTGATCCTGTCAGTAAGTATTTACCTGGGTTCGTCATAAACACGCGCTGGGCTACGCAGACGCCAATTAATATTCATCAATTGCTCATCCACTATAGTGGTTTGCCCGTTAGCATCTTCAAGGGCATGTGGGCGTTTAGCCCCACGACGCCGGAAGCAATGTTAGATCAATTGGCGCTGAGTTATGCCGCATTTCAACCCGGCGAAATTTACGCATTCTCCAATCTTGGTTATGTGTTGCTGGGAATGATAATCGAACGTGCTAGCGGTATGCCTTACGCCCAATATGTGGAACAGAACATCATTAAACCACTGGGCCTGAAACACACGGGTTTTTCTCTCACGCCTGAAATGCGTAAACAGTTTGCAAAGGGCTACAAGAAAGAAGAGCTCAAACCGGTTTTACAAACGCGAGATGTAGCCGCGCTTGGTTTGTATAGCACCAGCGAGGATATGGCGCGTTTTGTACAGGCGTTCATCACTGAGCAGAAAGTTATTTCCGCAGGCGCAAGCTCTCGCATGTTAACCCCACAAAACCGGCAGGTGCGTATTGATACCGGGCACCATATTGGTTATGGCTGGCAATTGGACGATGCAAGAATGAGTGGTGTAAACCATGTGGCCAATCGCTGGGGCAGCACCTTGCTGTTTCGAAGTCGGGTGATGTTGCTTCCTGAATTCGGACTGGGTGTCGTTATTAATGCGAACTCCAGTAAAGGCTTTCGTGTCGTTGATGAAGTTGCCGCCGAGGCAATGAAGGTGATGTTAGAGGTCGTCCAGGGCGTGCCGCAAAAAGTGGTTAAAGACGAGGAATTGGTGTTGGAGCCGGTGAACAATATTGCGCCTTTCCAGACGGAGTATTCGACCATGGCAGGCTATTCACGCATACGGCAAAAGGGTAGCGAGTATTACGCCAACATCATGGGCTGGAATCTCCATCTGCGTCCGCAAGGAAATGGCTGGTATGGCGTACAGTATGATTTTCTCGGTTTTCTACCGATTAAGCTCGACTGGTTCGCAAAGATTCGTATTGCGCCAGTTATGGTAGACAGCGAACCCGCTTTGCTTTCGCATTTCAATGGGCGCACGACCTTGTTTGGTTCGACTCTTCCCAACAATGCATTGAATGAAAAGTGGAAGAATCGTGTCGGCGAATACATGCTGGCGAATCCCGATGAGTTGACTGAGTTTTACGAAGTGAAAGAAGGACACATTCGTGAAGAAAATGGTCGACTGCTATTTGACTATAACCTGCCCTTCTTTATGGAAACGACGGTTACTCTGCCCCTGGTGCCGCTTGATGATAATCTGGCTATCATTCCCGGAAAGGGAAGTGCCTTTAATGAAGTCATACGCGTTGTTCGACGTGATGGCGGTGAGAGGCTGGTCTATTCTGGTTATGAATTAGAAAAGCAGGCAGACTAGTTTCTCTTACATCCTCTCCAATCCAACATTTCTCACTGTGTTATAGTCCCTGTAAAAGATCAACTTGAGAGGGAGTGTGCGTCATGTATGTGGTGACCAATCGTGTACCAGTGGCATCAGGTTATGAGGAAATGTTTGAAGACCGCTTCCGCAAGCGTGCGGGTCAGGTGGAGCAGCAGACCGGTTTTGTGCGCATGCACGTATTGAAACCTGTCAGCGAAGATACACCCTATGTGGTAATGACGTATTGGGAAAACAGGCAGGCATTTCTCGATTGGACGCAGAGCGAGGACTTTCGTGTCGCGCACCAAAATCCCATGCCAAAAGAAGCCTTTCGTGAGGGTGGTGGCCTTGAACAGTTCGAAGTGATTATTTCAGCAGGCTAAGCCGAGTTTTCCGGCACGCTGTTCACTGGCATCGGATTTGAATAATTGTGCTTCCCTCTGCTAACTTTTTAGAACAAACCGGAGCGTACCGGAGTCGAAAGTTAGGAGTATTTCCCCGCACGGGGATCAAGGAGGAAACATATTATGCGCAGGTATATCCGTCACCCGTCGGACATCCCGATTGAGTATAAGATTCAAAAAGCGGCTAGCGCCAAAGTCCAATGTCTTACCAATGTCAGTCTTGGTGGACTTGCCTTTACAACACCTGAACACATCGAACCCGATGGTGTGATCCTCGTCAAAATTCCCTTTGTCTCTCCGCCTTTTGAAGCCTATGCCAAAGTCGTTTGGTGCGTCGCGCATGAGGAAGGCGGTTTCGAAGTGGGAACAGAGCTCATGGATCAGGAAGATGCATTTCGCGCGCGTATGATCGAGCAGATTTGTCACATAGAACATTACAAGCGTGAAGTGGCAAGTTCTGAAGGACGAATTCTCAATGGCGAAGAAGCGGCAAGAGAATGGATAGCGCTGTTTGCAGCGGAATTCCCGCGCATTGAAGAGTCTGATGCGTAAATAGGGACAGACAAATTTCCTTTTGTTTATAGATGTATATAATATTCTCGGTTGCCTAAGTGGTGCTTGTCCCCTTATCATTTGTCGCTGAAAAAAATAATATAGGGCTGTTGTTAGGAGAAGTAAGGGATAGGTTTTAAGCTGCCACCAGGAAAATAGAGCAGTAAGGTCTGTTATTGATCGGTTTGAACATCTGCGTTTAGTTAATGTACATGTTCGTTCTTGGTCGTCTTGCGAATTTTGCTTCTAACACGTTGGCAATTGCAAATTAGTTCCATAGGAAGTACCAGGGATATGTTGTGATGTTCCCTAGTTGGACAAAATTTGGGTTTGTAGCGTGGCTGCTGATTTCGGTTCGCGTATGCGCAGCAACGGGGCGATTTTTTTGCTCCCGACAATTTGCGTGTCTGTCGAATTGCTCATTTCAATTCGTTTGCTTCGTTTCAAAACTTTTTCAATTGATGATGGCTTTACCGATGCGTCGGTTACGCCTTTGGCGTATCGTTGATGCGTTGGCTTGGCCTGCGCCCGTAAGAAAATGGTGGTGGGGGAAGAGTTGTAGATTGATTCAGGCTTTATCTCAAAGAATGACAATCAAAAATAATCATATACAAAAGGAATACGCTTTCCATGAGCAAAACTCTGATCCAAGGTATGAAACGCTGGCCGCTGTGGCTGCAAGTAAATTTGGCAATGCTTTTCGTTACTGTTCTGGTGACTCTGGTAGTAGGTGGATATATACGGGAGGAAGAATCCGAATACTACACTCAGGAAAATGATGTAGAAGGAAAGCGAGTATTGTCCCTAGTCGGTTTGGCTGCTGCAAAACCACTAGCGGAAAAGGATGATTCGGCGCTTCATCGCTTGGTACAAGACATCACATCACTCACTACCGATATTGTTGGACTAACAGTGTTTGACGATACGGGCAAGATTCGCACGCGATGGTCCAAAGAAGAAGATCTATCAACATCCACAACGGATTTGAGCAAAGAGCTGTTTGTCGATAATCAATTTGTGGGCAGTGTTCGCATCAGTTGGAAAGATGCCAGTGCCATTTCCAATGTTAGTCGCCATATTGATGAAATGCAGATGGTTATTTTGGTTTCATTTCTGTTTTTTTGCGTAGCAGCAACACTGGTTTTTCACAAATTGGCGGTGTCCCCGGTGAATGTCATTAATCGCCGATTACTCTCGTTGGCTGATGGCGACTATGATTCAAGACTAAGTTTATCCACGTCTGAAGAGATTGCTCGCCTGAGCAGCTCATTTAACAAGCTAAGTGACGTGCTGCAATGCCAGGAAGATGAAAGCCAGCGTATGCAAGAGTTGCTGGAAAACAAGGTGCATTCCAGGACGCGCGAGCTTGAGAAGCTGTATGAGCAAATGAAATATCAGGCCTTTCACGATGCTTTGACGGGCTTGCCAAATCGCATGTTGCTTAATGATCGGTTGCAGCATGTCATTGTTAGAGCGCATCGCTATGGCGTTAACGCAGCAGTGCTGTTTGTTGACCTTGATCGCTTTAAACAAATAAACGATTCATACGGGCATATGGTCGGTGACGAGTTAATCAAACGAATTTCCGGTCGTCTACGCGGAGCCCTGCGCGAGGAAGATACGGTTGCCAGACTTGCCGGTGATGAGTTTGTGGTCGTGCTTTACGATATTAAGACACGCGATAATGTTGAATCCGTAGTGCGGAAGTTGTTGAGGGCAATTTCTCGACCAATGTATATCGATAAGCTGACGATCGAAAGTGGAGCCAGTATAGGTGTGAGCTTTTTTCCTGAGGCCGGACATACGCCGGCTGAGCTGATAAAAAATGCGGATATTGCCATGTATCAGGCCAAAAAGAGTCTGCATAAGCAGTATGCATTTTACGATGTCGCGATAGGCAAAGAGAATTCACGGCGTTTGAATATCATGCAAGACGTGGCCTTTGCAGTGCGCAATAATGAGTTACAGGTGCAATATCAAATCATTAAGAACATCGAAACCAACCAGTGTTCTGGCGTAGAGGCACTGGCCAGATGGCTACACCCTGAATTAGGTATGATTTCGCCGGGCGATTTTATTCCTATCGCCGAAGAGATAGGCGTCGTGACGCAAATAGACTTGTGGGTGCTCGAAACGGCCTGTCGCGAATTGAGCGAGTATAATCTGACGCACAATAAAAATTATTTCATATCGGTGAATCTTTCGTCGAATACGTTTCAGTCTACGGATTTGATTGAAAAAATATCATGCATAGTTGAGCGTATGTCTACGCCGATGCCGGATGTTCAAATCGAGATAACGGAGAACACCTATTTGCAGGAAGTGGAGCTGGTGTTTGAAAATATTCAACGTTTGAAGACTCTGGGGTTTCGTATTGCGGTCGATGATTTCGGTTCCGGATATGCGTCTTTTTCTTATTTGACGCGACTTCCGATAGATACCGTGAAAATAGACAAGCAATTTATGCATCGCGTCACCAGCAATGATAACTCTCACACCATAGCTAAGGCGATAATCAATCTAGGGAATAAGCTGGGTCTGATGGTAATTGCCGAGGGTGTTGAAAACCAGGACCAGGAAAAATTTCTTTTGGAACAGCAGTGTTCGAGTGCGCAGGGTTTTTGGTATGGTTCTCCTGTTGGTATTCAGGATCTGGCGGTTGATTCGTAACGGCATAGCGGAAAAGTTGCATTTATATACGCAAACACTGCCCGACGTCGTGCGGTAGTGTTTGCGAAGTTTAATGACAATACTAAAAAATCGCTAACATCTGCAGGCCGAGAATTGGATCTACGGCCTCGGCGAGTTGAACCGCAAGGTCACGCTTAGCTGGATCCGAAATGCTGTCAGGGTTTGGGACACTCATCATGCGATGAGTATAGTTGGCAACGATGCGAGTCTTTTTGTTTATAAAGTATTGCAGGCCTAATGTGGCGTTGCTAAACACGCGTTCTTTGCTAGGGGTGTGTGTGGAGCGATTGTACTGATCCCAGCGGAAGTCGAATTCTATGTGCTTCGTAACGTTGTAGCCTATATGTGTGTAAAATCCCCAGGCTGTGCCATTGGCTTCTACGTTTATCCCGGCGAATTCAGCGCCGGCGTTTTTCGTGGCGCCGACGACGGCGCCGTCGTCGGTACCATTCAGGATAACGCCTGTGCCAGTAATAAATTCCGCCGCAGCGCTGAGTTTTCCTTTGCGAAAGGTGCTGCCCAGACCGGAACGTGTACGATCATATAATTGATTATCCAGCGTTCGCTTACCCATTTGCGTCCAGGCAAACATCTTCCAGCTTTGCATGCGTGGCCCCTCACCGGCAAAGACTTGCTCAGCAGAAAAGTAGGCATAGTATTCTTTTTGATTGTTATTGTCCTGGCGATTAATACCGTTGCCATTGCCTATCATCAGAGCATATGACGCTTGCCACTTTCCGAAAACAAACATGTCAAAAAGCTGGGCGCCTATGTCACGGAATGCTCCGCGTCCTGCGACCGGCTTGTTTACACTTTCTTTAGTCGTATGCGCTGTGGTGCCTGTACCATTAACAAACGTTTCGAAGAGCAGGCCGTCGGTTACACTGCTGAAGTTGATGTAATCAAACACATGTATGGCCTGCAAGCCTTCCTCCGCTCCAGGTGTTTTAAATTGACCAACTCTGAAACGTGCGCCCGGTATTTGGTTGAGTGTGATGCTGGCGTCAGTTAAATACGCCGAGCCGCCACCATCACCGGGCACTGTAAGCGCATTGTGGCCAAATTCCGCAAGAATGAAGTAATTGGTTTTGCCGTCGAGTGGAAAGCCTTGTCCCCGCACGCCAATACGTGCGCGACGAATATTCATATCCCAAGTGGATTTTCCGTCAGGGCCAAGTATGTTGGCTTGATAGCGCTGTCCGACATAATCGCCGGCTGGAATGGTAGTACCTTTTATATACTGAGCAGTGGGTTGTATAAACCCCCACACGTGAGCACGACCAGCGGCGGATGTGGGCTCTGTTCCCTGTAGTAACAGCCAGTTTGCTGCATGCGCAGGCAAGCCAGGATTCATGACAACGGAGATACAAATCACTGCGAGCGACAATTTCTTCAAATCCATCGGCAATTCCTCTTCAATCCGCTACAGCTCAAAGTCTATGGTTTAACAAGCGTAAACCCTTTGGCCGTAAGATCCAGTATGTGTATTACACCGGCCGAAACAATTTTGGCCTGGTTGTGAAGCGCAGGTTCTTTTCCCATTTGTTTGGCGAAACTTTTCAAGGTGTTGTTGCAGGCCGCGAAACGTACGCCACCATTGTTTACCAAGCCGTCAATGCGGTCCTTGTTCTCGTTATCTGCAAACAACAAGCGTAAGCCAGGCCCGAAGGCGACGATCTCGACATCGATTTTGTCCGGACCAAACACTTGAATAAGATTGTTAGCGACATTCAAAACAAAAGTTTGTTTGAAGGGATCGGCGTCGCTGATTTGCAGAACCACTTTTTTCTCGGCGAATGGTTTGTCGTCCGTCGCCATAACAGCGCTGCTGCTTAATGCCAGAAAACTCAAAACACTCCAAAGGGCTAGTTTGTGTAATAAACCTTGCATGCAATCCTCCAAAAATGCTTATCAAATATGCTGTCATGCGATGTGTATGCTCCGGAAAAGTCATTGCGTGGCTGTTGACGGCGCCGCGAGTAAGTAACTCATTATCGACTAAGCGTGGCCTTTGACCTCACAAACTAAACCTAAGATATGCATGGTCTTGGTCTTGGTCTTTGGTGACCAAGACCTTCACTATACACATTGCGTCAAGTTGTAAAACCCTGAAATATGCATGAATAGAACCAGGCGTGAATAGCAGAGAAAAAATTATCATTATTGTGACAATAAATAGAATGCAATCGCATCGATCTGATCGGGCGACATGACAGTTTTCCAGGCGGGCATAGCGCTCCCTTTGACGCCTTCGGAAATCTTTTGCGATAAGCTAGCGATAGTTTGTTCGCCCAGAAAGGCGGCTTGAGTAAGATCTCGTGGATGGGGAAGTATAAACTGGCCTATCCAGTTTTTGCCGCTGCCGTCATTTGCGTGACAGAAGGTGCAGTTTTGCTGGAATAATTGTTGGCCTTGCAGATAGCGAGGGTCTTTGTGGTTTGTTCTGGTGTCCATTTTTTTATCGTGCAGGGCGTATGGAGAGGCGCTACTCGTCGTGTCGATGTCTGCCGTTTTATGAGAATACTGATTGCGTGGATAGGATAGCGGCCTGGATTCCCACACAAGGCCTTGTTGCTTAACCGTAGCGCGGTCATGGCAGGAAACACAGGACGACATGAAGAGCTGCTTTCCTTTTCGTTGAATTTCGCTGAGACTCTCCCAAGGCGTGTCGAGCGCAATCTCTCCGGACACAAAGGGGAAAGCATCGCGATAGCGCTGGTGATTTTCCCAGCCGTTTTCGCGGCTGTGATAGACCGTATTTTTTTCTTTATTTTGAATAAACACTTGTCGTACAAATGAAACCACTTGTGTGATTTCGGCTTCGCTAAGGAGTTGCTTGAAACCCTTCATCGCCGTACCCGGTTTGCCATCTCTAACGGCATCGATCATTTGTTGATAGCTAAGATCACCTGGGCGGGTATCCAAAAACGAACGTGGCGGGGGGGTAAGAAAAGAGGCCGCCAATGTCTGTGCATCACCCGAGTATCCGTGGCAGAAGTAGCAACGATAATTGTAAATTGCGCGACCTGCTTCCAGACTTGCTCTGTCGCTATGCGCCGACGTCAGAGCTTTTTTTTTATGAAAGTGAGATAGACAAATTCGGCTATGTTGGCAACCTGCTGATCATTGAGGACAGTCTCCCATGCGGGCATGACGGTGCCTTTTTTGCCTTTCTTGATGGCATGAAATAAGGCGGGTCTGTCGAAACGTTGTTGCGTGTCGGCAGAAGTGAAGTCTCTTGGGCGAGGATAATTGAAATGTGCCCGTGGGCCTTTGCCGTCGCCCTGTTTACCATGACAGGTAAAACAATTGTTCATATAAAATTTTTCACCTGCTGCGCTATCACCGACTAATCCTTTAGGAAAATTGGCAGAAGCATCGCTAGCGGATGACCGTTCACTTTTGCTGCTTTCTTCAGACATGAACGAAGCGCGTATAAAGTCGACCACGCTCTCAATTTGTTGTGCATCCAATCGTCGTTGAAACGACATCATAGCGGTACCCGGACGGCCGTACGTAACCGAGGTAATCATTCGCTCACGGCTGAGTTCTTCTCGTGCTGCTTCGCTGGTGAAGTTGCGTGGCGGTGGCGTCAAACCGTTTTTTGCCCAGACGGCGGTATTGCCATTGTCGCCATGACAGGCAGCGCAATGCTCGATATAGAGTTGTTTGCCAGCGGGAGTTTTATCACCGGTTTTATGACCGACGAAATGCGCCATTATATAATCGGCCAGCGCCGCAATTTGGCTTTCGCTCAGGCGTCGCCCGTAGGCCACCATTGCCGTGCCTTTTTTGCCATCCCTTATGGCCTGTGCAATATTTTTCTTGTTTAACTTGTCTCGCAAGGCAGTAAAGCTACTCGCTGGAGGTTGAAGATTGGCTCCTGCCCGTCCGCGGCCATCACCTTCGTCGCCATGACAGACGCCGCATTGCTTGCGATACAAACGTTCCACATCGTCTGCCGCTTGCACTGGGGATAGCAGCAAAGGGAGTAGTAGCGAACAAATTGTAATAACAGTTTTCAAGGACACGGGATTGATACGTATAAAACAGTGGTTCGTTGCGGCAGGTCGGGTTTAATTGTGGCGTAATTCAGGATTTTGCGCTACCCTAATGTGCTTTGAAAATTCGAACTACCGAAAAAGCGTCCATAACTGTCGGATTCATCAATGTTTTTTAGTCAGGAAAAGGGTTCACCACGTAGCAGGGCTCGCTGGGGTATTGTGTCAGCTGTGGCGCTCGCATGTACCGCGTGGCTGAACATGACTCACGGTGAAGCGATTATTGGTGACCCGGTTCAAGGGGCTAATGATCCGATACTCGGTACCAAACACGATTTTACCGGCCTCAATAAACGCGCTGGCGTTGTCGCCATGCCGGGCGTGGCGTTTAGTGATTTTGGTAATCCCTGCGTGCACTGTCACATTCCGCCGGATCAGGCAGATTCTGATTCGATAGCGCTTGGGGCAATTGAAGGCTGGAACCGCTATCAACCGGCAACGAATGAATATCGCCTTTATGACAGCGTGCACCTTGATTCAAAAACGCGCACGCCAAGTCCGATCAGTTTACTTTGTCTTTCCTGTCATGACGGCACCATGGGTGTAGACATGGTGGTATTCAAGCCTGGCAATTTTGACAGCGCCGAAGACAAGGCCATGCACATGCGTATCAATTCGGCGGACAATACCGTGAGTTGCGGAAAGTGTCATAATGGACGCGTCGCCCACGACATCTCGATCAAGCATCTTGCGCAAGATCTGAAGAACGATCATCCCATCTCGATGCGTTATGCCGGTTTGTTACGCTCAGACGTTGATTTTCGACTGCCCCACACGCCTGGTGGTTTTGACAATGGCGTCAAGCTGTATGAAGGTCGGGTAGAGTGCGCGAGCTGTCACAACGTCCATAATCCTGAAAAAGACCTGTTATTGCGTGCTGACTCCGATCTTTTATGTCAGACCTGTCACACCAAATAAACGCCCGATTTTCGGCTATCGGTGTATGGGCATTTGTCATTGCTCTGTTGTCGGGCTGCGCAACACCACAAATTCGGCTAATTGATCCTCCTGTATATCCACCCCTACCCGCAGAAACGCGTTATGTCTACGAAGGATCGATTCGTAGTGGCAATAATATTACGGTGTCGACGTTTTCCGATCGCCTCAGAGAATTTGTGACGGGTATACAAGTTTCACCGCTGGGACTGGCCAAGCCCTATAGTTTGGTGGTGAAGAATGAACGGATTTATGTGTCGGACACACAGCAGCGCGCGATACTGGTGTTTGATCTGCAGCAGCGCACAGTCTCCAGTTTTGGCATGGAAGGTAAGGGCAGTCTGCTCAAACCGCTGGACCTGGCTATCTCCAAAGAAGACGAAATCTATGTAGTCGACATCTCCGCTAAACGGGTTGCCGTTTACGACTTGCAGGGGGATTATCTTCGCGCAATAGGTTCAGCCGATGATTTTCAACGGCCGGTTGGCATCGCCTGTCATCCGTCCAAGCCCTGGGTTTACGTGGTGGATGCCGGTGGTCTTGAAAGTGATAAACATCAAATTCTGATATTTGACAGACAAAGTGGCGCCTTAATACGTAAATTTGGTACACGCGGACGCGAACCTGGTCAGTTTAATTTGCCCCTTCAGGCAAGTATGAGTGAAGACGCGCGTTTGTACGTGGTCGATAGTGCGAATTTTCGCGTGCAGGTATTCGACGAAAACGGTGAATTTGTTTCCACCTTTGGGCAGCTCGGGCGTCGTAGTGGGCAGTTTTCTCGGCCCAAAGGGATAGCAACCGATAAGAATGGCAACGCCTATATTGTCGATACTGCGTTTGGCAATTTTCAGATTTTCACCCCGCAGGGCGAGTTGCTTTTATATATTGGTGCGCGCGCGACGTCTGGCGGGCCGGGAATGTTTAGTCTACCTTCCGGCATAGATGTAGATGAGCAGGGACGTATCTATGTCGTCGACCAGTTTTTCCGTAAGATCGATATCTTTCGTCCCGTTGAGATACCGCCGCGCAAGGTGTTTAGCTCACAAGTTCGACAATAGCGCGACAGGCTTCCCGTTCGCCTCCGGCTTTGGGCGCGGGTCGTCGCCAGGTTTTTTTCTCCAGTGCGCTAATGTCCGCCGCATACTGTCCTGCAAAAAACTGCTCACGCGTGATTTCGTGCACCTTTCCGAATGACTCGGCCCAATCCACCAGGGGGGGTTCTTCCGGCCAATCGTGACGGCGTACATAGAGCATAGGCACGCGGTTACACATGCTCTCGGCAAACATGCCGTATCCCACTTTCGTCACTACGACATCACAACTGGCAAGCACATCGACAAAAGCAAAACCGCTGTCCGCAATATCGATGATGTCGTCGCGATGTTTCTCTGCGCGCCAGGTGGTGATGTAAAAAAAATCTTCGGATACTGGCCAGTGACGAGTATCCATCGCGGTAGGAATCCCGCCAGGAACGATGAGTACAATTTTTCTGTTTGCCGCGAGGGGATGTTGCCTGATCAATTCAGGCTTGATCGATGTGCCTAAGGCAGAAAGTGCCGCTATAGGTTTTGTGTTGAACTCAGGCATGGCCATGGAAGGCTCCGGACATAAAAATCTGTCCGCCTGCTGGTAGCATTCGACGATTTGCGCGTAAATTCTGTTGGCTTCCTCACCATGGCAATAACCGGCGAAGATATCGGCCCAGTTGAGTGAGCACATCGCTATTGCGGGTATGCCTGTGATTTTCGCGGCGGCAATGCTGACATAAGAGATATTTGAAAACAGTAAATCCGGTTTCAATTGAGACAATTTTTTCGCTTCGTTTTGCATGGTCTTTGTCAGACTCGCATGAGCGTGCACGTAGTGTTGCAAACTTTTGTCACGATCCACATCGAGCGCGGAGTTCATCGCCATGCCGAAATCACTGGCGTGATTGAGTAATTCATATTGCCCCACAATTCGATGTGAGACCAGGTTCGCAGGTAGCCTGGTACGTAAGGTGATTTTCCAGTCAGGTTTGAGTTTTTGCAGGGCATTGATCACTGGCGCTGTCTGGGCAAAGTGCCCATAACCGTGTCCGGAAATATCAAAAACCACATGGCGTGACATCAGTCTTCTTCGTCTCTGCCATGCAGACTATCGAGTTGTTCCGCCCAAGTGTTCTCATGCTGTGAGATAAATTCGATTAACTGAGCGTTCCATTCGTCCAGTTGGCTGCGCATGGATTGCATATCTTGACCTGCGCTCATGTGTTCGGCGCTGGCGTATAGCGCAGTGAGGCTATCACGCAATTTCACGCTACTGCCCAGGGCATTTTTGAGTTGTTCCCGTGGCTGTGGAATCCAGCTTTTGTCCGCAAGCAGGGAGCGCAAATTTTCACCTGCTTCCAATAGGCGTTTGCGAAAACGTGGTTGAGCGCCAATTTTAGAAAAAGAAATGTCTCCCCAAACGGAAAGCGCGATCAGTTCGTTCCACGCGGATTGCAGTTGGCTGACGTGGTCAGCGTCGAAGTTAAAACTGTTTTCGACTACGGTGTGCGATAGGGTCATGATGCGCAAAAGTGATGAGACAGAGGCGAGTATAGCAAAACTACGCGGCGTGACACGAATACGAAAAGGGGGCGTTATTGCCCCCGTTCTCATGTTGCGCAAAAACTATCGGGTTTCAGAAATCAAATTCCTTTGAGTAGCCGACTACCAGGGTAGGTGCCGCATCAATAGTGCCGTCATCGGCAGTGGTGTCGGAAATCGTTGCGCTGAAATCGCCAGCCGCCAACGTCTTGGTCAGGGTTAATCCGTAGTGGAGATCCTTGGTGGATTTGGTCGCACCGCCACTGAGAGTGATTTTCAGCTTGTCAGAAATTTCATATTCGTATTCACCGCTGACATAGATGTCTTCTGACTCGATATTGTAATAGCCGGTCACGCCTAGACCCATGGCACTAAGACCACCATAGACTTCATAGAAGTTTGCCCAGCTAGTACCGGCGTGGGGGTAGGCGTAGTAAATGCCACCCAGGTCGATTTCCACTGGACCAAAAGCCTTGGAGAAGCCGCCATAAAAATCGACTTCTGTGTTTGCGGCGACGTTTGAGGTCCAGGTACCGATATACAGACCTGAATCGTGTTCGTAATCAAGACCGCCCGATACCGCTGCTGAGTGACCCGTTTGGGTCATGCCGCGCCACAGGTAATCTGAATTCACCGCCACGTTTCCAGATGCACCGGCATACACTACGTTACCCACAGACATTGAACCTGCTAACAGTGCACCAACAGCCAGATTTCGTTTAACGCTTTTCATCACTTCTCCTTATCCAGTTTCAATTTTTAAAAGTTGCATTAGGGTAATAGCAGTTCCCATGCCTATTTTTAAAACAAAGAAAAAATGCTGTAACAATAGTGAATTAGAGATAACTTTTACGGTGAAGTGAAGATTATGGGCAGGTTTAGGCACCACAGTGGAACGTGCGCACTAGCGAGGTGCTTCAGTTTAGTGCAGAAAAAATTGGGAGAAAGCGTCGAAGGTATTACTTGTGCGCGCAGAGTAATTCGTCGAGTGCGTAAAGGCGTTCGGGCGTGCCGATATCACTCCAGATTCCGGCATAGTGTTCGCCGCTAACAGCGTTGCGCGCCATGGCGGCGCGTAGCAATGGCGCTAAGGGAAAGCGTCCAGGCGAACAATTTTTAAACAATTGTGGGTGATAAATGCCGATGCCACTATAAGTCAGGCGTGGTTGACCTTCGGCGTAAACCCTATCGTTTTCGAAAAAGAAATCGCCGCGTGGATGGTGTTCTGGATTACTCACCATGACCAGGTGGGCCTCTTCTATTTTGCGGTTGGTAAAAGTGGCAAAGGGAAAGTCTGTCCATACGTCGCCGTTGACCAGAATAAACGGCTCCTCACCGAGCAATGGCAGGGCTTTAAAAATACCGCCACCGGTTTCCAGTGCCTCTCCTTCACGGGAGTATTCAATGCTGACACCGTAGTCGCTGCCGTCACCGAGTTTCTCTACGATTTTTTCACCGAGATAGGCCAGATTGATAACAAACTCACTGACACCGGCTTCTTTCAAGGAATCCAGATGATATTCAATCAACGTTTTCCCGCCCAGTTCCAGCATGGGTTTGGGAATATTATCGGTTAATGGCCGCATGCGTTCACCACGACCGGCGGCGAGTATCATGGCCTTCATTTCTTTAGTCCTGTTTGCATATCGAACACAGGTAATACCTTGTCTTTGATGATTTGGCCTAACGGGGCGAGTTCTGAATATCTTTCGACCACGTGCATCACATAGCCTAGCGTGCGTGGAATGTCTTTCAGGTAGCCCGATTTGCCATCGCGGTAATTCAGACGAGCAAAGATTCCGATAGCCTTGAGGTGGCGTTGCGTGCCCATCCAGTCGAACCAGCGTTGAAATTGTTCGGGATCGGTTTGTTCGATAACGTCGGCCTTTTGCAGGCGTTCCCGGAAATCGTTTACCCATTGCATCGTTCTGTCGACGGGCCAGTCTATATAACAATCACGCAGCAAGGAAACGAGGTCATAGGTTACCGCACCGTAAACCGCATCCTGAAAATCGAGGATGCCGGGATTGTTTTCATCCAATAACATCAGGTTGCGCGAATGGTAATCGCGGTGGACCCATACCTGTGGCTGGCTCAATGCCGACTGTGCCAAGGCTTCAAAGACTGAATGGAGCGCATCTTTTTCACTCGCGCTGATATCGATACCGATGTGTTTGGCGAGAAACCAGTCCGGGAACAGGTTCATTTCGCGCAACAATAATTCGTGGTTGTAGTCGGGAAGGCGATGGTCTTCCTGTTTTCCCTTTTGTTGCAATACGACTAAGGCGTCCATGGCGTCGTTATACATATCGTCGACGCTGTCGCTATTGAGGTGATCCAGGTACTGTTGGTTGCCAAGATCACTGAGCAGGAGAAATCCCTGGTCGAGATCCTCTGCGAGTATCTCGGGCACATGCAAACCGATTTGGCAAAACGCGCGGGCGACGTCGACAAAGGGACGACAATTCTCTTTGTCAGGTGGAGCGTCCATCGCGATATACGACAAATCACGAAACAACACCCGGAAGTAACGACGAAAACTGGCGTCGCCCGACGCCGGTACAATGGACGCATCGCGCAGCTCAACGGTATCGCTTAACCAATCGCGCAGCTGTAGAAAACGTTCATCATGGTCTTTTACGTTCATTCGCCTCACCCTGGTCCGAGCTAGGGACCGCTAATGTGGAGTGGCACTTTACGCCATCTCGTCAGACAAAAAAACCTTGGGGCGCACAAAATGGCGCTTTGGGTATGTACTTTCCATAAAAATGTAGAGGGATACACAGTGATTCAATAATAGTGCCGAATCTTGTGAGTAGCGGAATTGCGTGGGTGATGAGGTGATTTGTTATCCGAGGACGGCTTGTAACCTATTGTTCATAGTAACGTATTCGTCGGTTCCAGCTTCGTTGCGACATTGGGGGGGGAGGTCGATGAGGGAGATACACCTAGATCTATGTTGCTGTAGTCTGGCGACCACGGCTCAAGCAGAAGAAACTCGGGGCAGTGCCGTGTCTTGGACTTCTTCCTGTGGAATCCACAAAGTGACAGTAGATCCCTGGCCAAGGGTGCTCGCGATTTCGATGTTTCCGCCATGCTGTACCAGGATATTTTTGATCGTGGGCATGCCGAGACCAACGCCGAAACTGCGGGTGCTGAACAAGGGTTCGAATATACGCGGCAGAACTTCCGGGGCAATACCACAGCCGCTGTCTTCGATAATTATTTCTACGCGCTGACCCGACAAACGAGTATTGATAGTGAGCTGTCTGAGCGAATGTTCATCTTTGTTTTCGCGTATCGCATGAGAGCCGTTATCAAGTACGTTGATGATGGCGCGGCGCAGTCTTTCTTCGTCGATATTCACGAGATACTCGGGCGGTAATTGCGTGTCTCGTTTGACGTTAATGGTTTCATCGACATGGTATTGTTCGATGACGTCGTCGAGCCAGGTGTCGAGCGCAACCGTATTCAGGTTGAGCTCGGGCTGGCGCGTGTAGTCGAGCATTTCATCAATAATTTGGTTGCAGCGAAAGGCGTTGCGATCGAGTATGTCCAGCAACTTCTTCAGATGATGGCCTGTTTTCGCGTCTTTGCGTCGCAAAGCGTAGATGGCTGTTGTCATCGCCCCCAATGGGTTGCGTAACTCATGATTGACAGTTGCGGTGAGTTGACCGACGACAGCAAATTTCTCTTTCTTGATCAACTCTTCTTCCAGCCGATGACGGGTTTCCAATTCGGCTTTGAGGGCATCAGTAAAGCGCTCATTTTCCAGGCACAGGTGTAGCGTCTTGCGAAAATTCTGCATCACCGGTGATAACACCCGATCAAGGCGTACCTCCAGTTTGGGAGATTCTCGGGAAAACAACAGTATTGTGTGATGTTCGTCCACAGGAAGCCGCAGTCCGGCGCTATAATGTGTTTCTTTGCCAAATACAGATTGGATTGTTGTACTGTCCTCAAACACGCCGGCTTCACCGCACAATAATTCAATGGGCAGCTCAAGGTGTTGTCCGATTTTATTGCGCACGGCACCGCCACCAATCGCAAATTGCAGGCGGGCGAGAATGTATGGCGGTGGATTTTTCGTGTCTGTTTCAGGGCGTGCTATATCGGAAAAAAAAACGCCGCTCGAAAACGGCGTATGGTAGAGCAATCGTTGTAGTGTCTTGGTGACCAGCGGTTCTACGCGGGTTTCACCACCAGTGACCAGGGCGAGATCATATAAAACTTGTAAAACCTGCTCTCGCTTCATTCTTATCTACAGGGCACCGCGGCGATCGTGGCATTGTGAAACAAGGGATAGCTGTCCTGTTTTGATCCGCCGATTTCTCCCAGGGATAAGGCGCCGATGACGTGTACCGGTGCTATCTTATCTCTTAGTTCGGTGAGTTCCTGGGAGGATGATGCCCCCAAATGCATACGTCTACCCGCGCAGTAAAACACCATGAGGGCATCGGCATTACGTGAACTCAGCTGGTTTTGAATGCTGTCGGTAGTATCGGGGCTGTCCGCTGGTATTGCTTTCATGAGTGTCAGCATCGAGTTCTCCGGAACTTCACCCACGCAAAACAATGCGCCATCGTCATCCATTCCGACGGGTATCCGTATCAATGCCTCACCATCGGCTTTGACGATGCCAAACGGATAGTGAACGCCAAAGTCGTAAAAGTTATCTTTGTTGATTTCCAGATTGTATTGTTTTGCCGCCAGTTCCTGATAAACCTCAAATGCGGGGCGCCAGTCGATAGTGGATATACGGTTACCCATGGTGGAGGTGGCCGGCATCTCTTTTTCCATATACCGGTAGTTGTGTTCCACAATCGCGCCGTCGCTATTCGGTATGAGCATCATCAATGCGGCATTGGCAATAAAGCGATCATTATTGAACAGGCAGGGAATGGACTGGAATGTTTCGCTGCCGACATTGCTGCCCATGTATTTCACGTCATCTCCCCATTCCAGATACAGGGCGTCTATGACCGAAGCCACATTGGGAATCATGCCATCAAATAACATTAGCACCGAATTGGTGTCCGAATTTTCATCGATTGGAAATTTTTCAGTAATTAACGCGGCGATTTCTGTGGCGTCAGCTTGCTCAGGTATACTGATCAGGCTGTTGGTAGGCATCTTGGGCAGCAGCATGTACAGGGCGCCGGTATTATTCATCACGCCGTCGACAATGACTTCGGGAAATACGCCGCCCACCACAGGAAAGTTGTTCGCTTTTGCTGCCTGTTGTACGCGTGAGATAGAATCTTTATCTCGCTCTGCTACGTAAACTAGCGCACCGCCTTGCGGATGTTTACTCGACCATTCTTGCAATAACGCGTTTATGGCGTTTTCATCGTTTTGATCCAGATATCGATATTCCATTGCATTCTCCCGGGGAGTTTAATGGGTTCGGTGTCGTTAACAACGCTGTTTAGATTATCTTATTACACAGATTATCGACGCGAATTGTGAGCATTTACAGCGAATAAACAATTGTTTACTAAATAAGCGCGGGTTGCGGGCCTGTTTGTTGAGGCTACTTTCTATGGTCTATCTGAGCTAGAATAAGCGCCTTCTTACATGATATTGATTTCCTTCAATTTGACGCCTAAAGCCTATACCCGTTTGCTTGTTTTATTGTCTTTAGGCAATGCCTTGCCTGTGCTCGGCGCCATTGAGGCAACAACGATATGTCATCAGTTGCAGACTCCTGAGAGTCAACGACTGATACTCCAGGCACAGCAAATCGATTCCCAATCTGCCACCGACAACATGTTGCGAGGAGATGTGTTTGTCGGCTATCAAGGACAAGAGCTGTTTGCGCAGGATTTGAGCATCGATACGAAGACGCATATTGCTAAAACCGATGGCGAGTTTCGTCTACAAACCAGAAATCAAAAAATTTCCGGTGAACATGCGGTCATTGATCTGGATCAACAAAAAGTCACGGTTGAAAAAGTTGCCTATACCACGTGTATGTCAGACAAAAGTGAGTGGTCGTTGACTGGTGAGGACTTTACACTGGAGCAGCAGCAGAGTTTTGCCAGTGCCTACCATGTAAAACTGCGAGTGTTTGATGTGCCGATTGCCTATTTGCCCTATATCAGTTTTTCACTGGGGGAGCGGAAAAGCGGACTGCTGGCCCCCGAGTTTGGTAATTCCAGTCAGACAGGCGCGGACCTCGCTGTTCCGTATTACTGGAATATTGCGCCCAACTTCGATAGTACGATTACGCCACGCTATATGCAGAAACGCGGATTGATGTTGATCGATGAGTTCCGCTATTTAGGTATGGATAACAGAGGTAAGTTGTTGCTGGAGTTCATGACTCACGACTACGAAATGAAGACTTCTCGCGCCTATGCGCAATACGAGCATGAACAAAACATTGGCAACTACAGCCATTGGCGCACGCAAGTTTCGCATGTCACCGATACGCTATATTTTCATGATTATGGCACCAGTCTCGCGGGCGTCAGTCGGATCGCATTACGTCGATATAGTGAGTTCATGGGCGCGGGTAGTCGTTGGCAGCTACGGGCTTACGTGGATGATTACCAAAGTCTAAACAGTCAAGCAGAACCCTATCGCAGTCTGCCATTTGTGAACGGTATCGCCTATTACGCGCTGGGTCTGTTACAGGGTAGTATCGAGGGAAATTATCGCCTGCTCCAGCACAATGTTTTGGCGTCGAAGCAGATGGGGAATATTCGACCGCGTCTTTCATTCCTGGTTGATCGTGATCCGGGATTTTTACACCTGCAGGGTGGGCCGGACTGGTTATGGGCGCATTCCGCAGAAAACGGCATGGCGCAAACGCAAACGCCCTTTTTGAGGCTGGATGGCGGACTAAATTTCGACAGAATCAGCTCGGAAAGACTGGAAACCTTGCGACCACGAATCTTCTATTTCTGGCGACCATATGTGGATCAGAGTGAATTGCCGCAGGAGTTTAGCGCTGAAGCTGAATTCAGACCTGAAGCCTTGTTCGCTGAAAATCGTCTGTCTGGCAGTGAGTCATTGGCCGATGACCATCGCATCAGTATCGCGCTGGACTACCAGGCGGGATCGCTGCTGAGTGGTCGGCAGTGGCTAAACTCACGTCTGGCGCATTCCTATCTGTTAGCGGATCAACGCATCGGTGTAACGGAAGCTTTACTGGGAAAACAAGGAGATAATGTCTCCAGCCTGGAATTTGACTGGATACCGTCCGAAACCCTTGGAATACATGTCCTGGCCTTGCAAGATTGGCAAAAAGCGCAAGCCGGTCAGCTCCATTTTCGGGTAAAATACCGGGCCGAAGAGGAAGAGGCGAGTGTGACCTTCCTGGATTATGCGGATGGGAAGCAGATATTGACAGGTGCTCTGATCAAGAACGTCGGCCAGCAGTGGCGCCTGTTAGGTAAATCCACTTGGGACCCACAGCGTCAGGAAATGCAGGAACTACTCACCGGAATAGAGTTCCAAAATTGCTGCTGGCGCGTTCAGTTAACTGGCAAAGCCTTTCGTCGCGCACCTGATGTTGCGATGGACTATCAGGCAGGGCTATTGCTGGAACTCAAAGGTCTAACCGATATTGGAAAAGATAAATTTGATGAAATTAGAAAAAGTAGTTTCTAGGTGTTTGCTGGTGACGATGGTTAGTCTCGGCACCGTGCAGAGTTTGCATGCAAAAAGCGGCGATCTGGAGTTGTTGGACCGAATTGCGGCTATTGTTAACGACGACGTCATTACAGTGAATGGTCTTGAGCGCCAAGTTGAGCGCGTTCGTCAACAGATACGTCAACAGCAAACCATCGCGCCTCCCGTCAATGTGTTGCGTCGCCAGGTGCTGGAGCGCGAAATCAGCAAACATTTGCAGTTGCAGTTTGCACGCAATACCGGGATTTTTGTCGATGACAATGCATTGAACAGCACGATAGAAAATATCGCCGCGCAAAATAAAATGGACATACGCGAGTTTCGCCAGGTGCTCGAGAGCGATGGCGTTGCCTTTGATCAGTTCCGTGAAGATGTTCGCGATGAAATGATAATTGCCCGTTTACAGCAGCGGGAAGTTGTCAGTCGTATCTTGGTGACTGAACAGGAAGTAGAGAGTTTCATCGCAACGCAACAAGTTCAGGGCGCGTCTGATTCGGAGTTTCATATTTCCCATATTCTCATTGCGCTGCCCGAGGCCGCCAGTCCGGAAGTGATCGAGAAAAAGCGTAAACAGGCAGGAGAGATACTGAAAAACCTGCGCAAGGGTGCAGACTTTGCGCAAACGGCAATCAGTAGTTCAGATGGACAGCAAGCCTTGAAAGGTGGCGACCTCGGTTGGCGTCGTTCCGGGCAATTACCGACCTTGTTTTCACGTTTGTTACCACAAATGAAAAGCGGAGATATCAGCGACCTGATTCGCAGTCCGAGTGGATTTCACATTATCAAATTGAATGAGATGCGGCGTGGAGAACAGCACATTGTTACCCAAACACTGTCGCGACATATTCTGATCAAGCCAAGCGCATTGATTACCGAAACCGAAGCGATTAGTCGTTTGCGAAATCTACGTAATCGTATCCTCGATGGTGACAGTTTCGAAGAACTGGCTCGATCTCATAGCGAGGATAGAGTTTCGGCATCGGATGGCGGAAGCCTGGGCTGGAGTAATCCAGGTACCATGGTGCCTCAGTTTGAGGCAGTAGTGGATCAATTAAAGAAAAACCAGATCAGCGAGCCATTTCAATCGGCGTTTGGCTGGCATATCGTGCAATTGCTCGATCGACGCGAGCTCGACAATAGTGAAGAATATCAGCGTAACCAGGCAAGAGATTTTATTCGAGAAAGAAAGACAGAAGAGAATCGAGATACCTGGTTGCGTCAATTGCGTAGCGAGGCCTTTGTTGAAATTAAAATAGAAGACAGGCTGTAGCGTGAGCACATTGCCTCGTATCGCGGTGACGCCCGGCGAACCCGCGGGAATCGGTCCGGATATTTGTCTTAACCTGGCGAAACATGCGTTTGATGCGCAGTTGGTCTTCGTTACCGATATTCAACTCTTGCGTGAGCGTGCGCAGATGCTGAATGAGCAGGTGACGGTTATTCCCTGGGACGGTACTACACGAGCACATACGCCGGGTGTATTGTCGGTGCTGCAGGAAAACATGTTTACCAGCGTCCGCCCTGGTGAATTAGATGTGGCAAACGCGCAGTTTGTGTTGAATACGCTTGCCGTTGCGGTTGATGCCTGTCTGGATCACACCTTTGATGCCCTGGTAACCGGGCCAGTACAGAAAAGCGTTATCAACGACGCCGGCATAGTCTTTTCCGGGCACACGGAGTTTTTGGCGCAGCGATGTGAAGCGCCCTTGCCGGTGATGATGTTGACCACCGAAAATCTGCGTGTAGCGCTTGTCACTACCCATTTGCCGCTACGAGAAATTCCTCCACACATCACTCGTGCACGCGTCCAACAGGTTTTGGAAATTCTATATGCGGATTTGCAGAACAAATATGGCATAGACGATCCTGCGATTTTGGTCTGTGGACTCAATCCTCATGCCGGTGAAGATGGGCATCTTGGAACGGAAGAAATCACTGAGATTACGCCGGCGATAACGGAGTTGCGCGCGCGCGGCTGGAATATCACTGGCCCTCTTCCAGCAGACACCTTGTTCACCCCTCGTTATCTGGATGATGCGGATGCTGTGCTCGCCATGTATCACGATCAGGGTTTGCCGGTTTTGAAGTACGCGGGATTTGGCAACGCAATAAACGTAACCCTAGGGCTGCCTATCATTCGAACATCTGTCGATCATGGAACGGCGATGACTCTGGCGGGAAGCGGAAAAGCCAATGCCAATAGTTTGATATTGGCGGTTAATACGGCAATAGACATGATCAGGCGGCGTCGATGAAACATCAAGCACGTAAGCGATTTGGACAAAATTTTTTGCATGACCCAGCGGTTATCCAGCGCATAGTCTCATCGATTACGCCACGGCCGGATGATTGTATGGTCGAGATTGGGCCGGGCATGGGAGCGATTACGAGATCCTTGCTAGAGGCCTGTGGCGAATTGGATGTGGTCGAAATCGATAGAGATTTGATCCCGATTTTGGAGACTGAGCTCGCTGGTTTGGGTAAGTTGACCGTGCACAATGTCGATGCGCTGAAATTTGATTTCCGTACATTGCAACGTGACGAGTGTAAGCTACGTGTGGTTGGAAACTTGCCCTACAATATTTCTACACCGCTGGTGTTTCGTTTGATATCGCAGATTGAAGCGATTAAAGACATGCATTTTATGCTGCAAAAGGAAGTGGTGGATCGCATGATCGCACGGCCTGACAGTTCTGATTACGGAAGACTGAGCGTGATGTGTCAGTACCATTGCACCACGGAAAAGTTATTCGTCGTTTCGCCAGGTGCGTTTAATCCGCGACCGAAAGTCGACTCTGCCATTGTGCGTCTTATTCCACATCCTCGAATCGAACTTGTTGCAGATGACTATATTGAGTTCAGTCGCATGGTCAATCATTGTTTTACGCAACGTCGCAAGACGCTGCGCAACAATCTAAAAAACCTCTTGCCTGCTGAACACATCGAAGAATTGGGAATTGATCCAGGTACACGAGCGGAGACGCTAACAGTTAATCTGTTTGTGCAACTGGCCAACAGTATTACGGCTTTAAAGCGTTCTGTCTGATTTTAATTGCGGTGAGGAGGGGCAACGATGCTGATGTCTCGCCAGACGGATATCTTTGTTTTTGCCACAAATCGCTGAACATTTTTCATAATATTCTCTTGGCGTTTTACGATGCCCGGTCATTTGTTCGCAACGATTCTGACAGCTTGAGGCGCGTTGTTCGATGGACGTGATAGGGTTTTTCTTGCACCAGGATAAATCTAATTGTTGTTGTCTTTGTTGACGTGCTTTATCAGCAGCGGCAATGCGTTTCAATTTTTCTTCACTGTTGCATATAACGCGTTCACCATCAATTACGATGGAGCGTTTGTAAAAGCCGGTTTCAGTTTTTGGTATGTCCTTGGCGTAGCCAAACTCATGGCATTTTTCCAATGTGCTATTAAATCGCTGGACGACAGCTTTCGCACACTCACCCTTGACCAAAGTGTCACATTTTTCCCACGCCAGGCATTGTTGCTGCAAACCGGCTACGCATTCATCGCGACTAAAAGCAGGTAGCGTAGTCTCTGCTTTCTTTTCCTCTGTCGCGATAGTAGCGGTTGATGGCGTAATGTTGATGCCATGTATGCCAGACTCAATGTGGTCTTCCCCTCGAATGTGCAGTTTGCCACCGACGATGGCATCGCCACCAATGACAGCGTTGCCAGAGATGTTTGCGTCATCTTTTATATGCGCATTGTCTTGAACGCGCGCATTTCCATAGACGCGGGCATTGTCTGAAATAATGGCTTCGCCGCTAATCACCGCATTGCCGTATATACGAGCGTCGTCGAGTACGCTGGCGCTTCCACATACCGCGGCAGTTGCTGCGATACGCGCGCTAACGTCGACATCGGCAGAGTTTGATACAAAACCACCTTCTCGCGGGTTTTCATCTTGATAGTTAGTGAATATATATCCCTTTTCATCCGGGCATAGGGGCGAGCTTGCGGCCAGCGCATGATCCGTAAATACAAAGCTAAGTAGATACAAGATAGGGAGATTGATCAGATTTGGCTTTATGTAAAGTCGAATGTTTTGCATTCTGGTTCTGCCGTGAACAGGAAAGCGTATAAAGGGGATACAATGAGCGTGCCGTAGGCCTCATTTTACCTAATTCTGGCGTAAGGTGAAGAAGGAAATTGACTGCTGAAGTGAGTTGGCATGTTCATGCATCTCCTCCGAGGCGGCGGCGAGTTCTTCGGATGAGGCTGCATTTTTCTGCGCGATCTTACCAAGGTCTGACATAACGGTGTTGAGTTGTTTGACGCTGCCCGCTTGTTCATAACTGAAAGTCGCGATCTCTTGAACCAGTGTTGCGGTGTGGTCGATTTTTGGAAAAATCGCCTTGAGTAGTGAATTGGCATTTTCCGCAATGCCGACAGTGTTTTGAGTCAAGCTGACGATCTCCTGCGCAGACTTCTGACTAATTTCTGCCAGTTTCCGGACCTCGTCTGCCACCACGGAAAAGCCTCGGCCGTATTCACCGGCGCGGGCGGCTTCGATAGAGGCATTTAGTGCCAGCAAATTAGTCTTGTAAGCGATCTCTTCAATCATGGTAATCCGGTCGGCGATGAGATGCATGGCGGTCATCGTGTCTTCCATGGCCTCGCTACTCTGCGCAGCCATCTCGGAAGTTGTCTTCGCCGTGTCATTGGTCGTTTGCGCGTTCTCAGTGCTTTGGACTATGGTAGTCGTCATCTCCTCCAGTGAAGCATTTGTTTGCTCAACACTTGCGGCTTGCGCGCTTGATGCGGAGCTCAAGTGCGACGCTGTCTGACTGATATGCCTGGATGATGAGGCAACTGAGCTTGTGGTCTCCGCTACTTCCGTTATCACTTTCGACAGATGTACGAGCATGTTTTGCATTGATGCCAACAGGCGCCCAGTTTCGTCCTTGCTATCCACGACAATTTCCACGTCAAGTCTACCCTGGGACATTTCCGACGCGGCGTGTACCGCCTTTCCTATACGGTCAACAACTTCGCGTGTGATTAATAGTGCAAGCCCTGTCGCAACGATCAGAACGACTAACATGAGCACTACATGGCTGCTCGCGGATGTGCGGGCCGCTAAAGTTAGATCGCCAGTGAGCTGTATTAATTTCTCAGAGAGATGATCTTCGACCTTTTTTAGCAAATCTATCTTGCCAGATTGAAGATTGAACCAGTTTGTCGCGTCCACGCCGAATTCGCCAGTGTTGGCTTTGTCTGTCGCGATCTGACGCATGCGCTCCGTTTCAGTCATGTAGTGACCTTGCATCGTATCGACATAAAAGTCTTTTTGTTCCTCATTCGCCGACATCTGAAAAGTTTTGATGAAGGCGTCCTGCTCAGCCACGTTTGAAATGAAACGTTGAAATTCTCCTTTTTCGAATTCTTCACGGGCAAAGGCATTTGTTAGTATGGCGTGTTCAATACCTGCCAATTCCTTACCTAAAAGAAAATTAGTGTAACTGGTCGACATTCGGGTGATATCGGCGTTATTGCTTAGTTTGGGCAAAACGCCGATCATGTTGATTATCGCATTGCTGGCCTCAGTAAAACTGTGTACAGCATCTGTCGTGGATATTTCCAGGCGCAGCATTGCGTCACGTTTGTCGTCAATTCGAGCCAGGCTTTCATTTCCTGTTCTCAATTGCTGTTTGAATTCGGTTCCGAAATTGTCGAAATTAAACGCAGCAAGCGCGCTTAGATATTGCCCCGCTACTTCACGGGTGAGTTCTTGTTGAGCAGGAAGATGGTCGGCAAACTCAAATCCACGACTGCCAAGAAATCCGGCAGCCAATCCCCGTTCTTTCTGTAGTTCGTGAACCAAGGCTCCTGCCTTGACGGCAAGACTGGCAAGCGCGTCCATTTTTTCTAGTCTGTCGAGGCTTTGGAACTTATCTAAAATCGTGCTTGTGGACAAAAAGAACAATGCTGTTAACGGTAAGCAGGTAATCAACAATAGTTTATTCCTGATCGATAGATGTCGGAAAAAACGCATTTGCAAAACCTATGATTATTGAAGTGTTATTCTTTCGTGTTGCTCGTTTTTTAGCATCGCCAGGTGAAACACTATAATTTCCGGCGACCAGATATATTCTCGGTATGGTTATAGGAAACTTGAGAAGAACCGGGGTATTTGCCACTGAAAAGCGCAAAAGAAAACGTGATTTAGTAAGCCTATTGTTTTTGTGAGTGAGTAGACGGCCTAAAACTCAAGTAGATAAGTATGAATGCTCCCGCCATGATGACCATGTCGGCGACATTAAATATGCCTGTACGTAGTGAGCCAATACCGACATTTAGGAAGTCAACAACATGCCCATTACGAAACCCGCGATCGATGAGGTTACCCAGGCCACCGCCTAATAGCAGACACCAGGATAGCAATTCCAGCCCATTGACCTTCTTATTGATGAGTATATAGGCGAGCAAACCGATGAGAAATATAGCCGTAAGCACAATAAATATAGCGGTCCGTATTCCCTCGTCGAGGTTGCTGCCCATGCCCAGAAAAGCGCCTGTGTTTTCAGTTACGCCGAGGCGCAAGGTATCGCCAAGAAAACTGTAACGATCGCTGCCTATCCATTGTTGAGCAGCGACTTTGCTCAGTTGATCGGCGATTATGCTAACGAATATGACAGTGAAGATGTAGATGAGTCGTTTGATGTTTGTCTCCTTATTCACGAATCGCTTCAACCTGGAACCACAGTTTCATGGTATCGCCAATATTGGGTAATCCATATTTGCTACCAAACTCTGAACGTTTGATTTGAGTCTGCGCTTCCATGCCACACGTGTCTTTCTTGGACATAGGGTTCTTGCCGCAACGGATACGCGTAACTTCCAGTTGCACCGGACGTGTGACGCCGAGCATGGTTAAATCGCCCTCGACGATTGCCTGAGATTCGCCGGTAAACTTAAGATTGCGCGAATTGTATTTGATCTTTGGAAATTCCATAACATTGAGAAAGTCGGGAGAGCGGAGATGATCATCGCGCTTCTGATAGCCGGTAGATATCGATACGGCTGCAATCTCGATCGATACAAAGCCGTTATTGTTGTCCTTGTCTATCATTAGTCGGCCAGTTGTTTGATCAAACCGTCCATACAATGTCGAAAAATCCAGGTGATCGATGGCAAAGTGCGGGTAAGTATGAGTTGGATCGATTTCAAAATATTCCGGTTGCGCCTGGGCAATAGGCGTCGCCAGCATCAATAGACATAGCCAGTGTGTTTTGCGCATGGTTCCTCTCCTCATGAGTGTGTCTCTTATCGACCTGATTTTATTGTCGTTATGGCGAACGGCTTAAGTTACCAGCGCCGTCTGCGCGGTGCAAGCTTGCGTGTATATTTTCCTGCGTTACAATAGCGATCAACAAGAAAATCAATAAATGAAAAGAATAACGATGAAAAAAATATCTGCGCTCGTCCTCCTATTATGGTTTTCCAGCTGTAGCAACGACCCGGAACAAGGCATCTTCGTCGATGCGCCTGTCGAAGGGCTTGCCTACCACAGTGCGTCTCACGCTGGCCGCACCGGCGCGAATGGGGAGTTCGCCTATGAACCTCAGGAAAATATCCGATTTTCTCTTGCTAATCTGACGCTTGGCGAATCTCAAGCCAAGGCCGAGCTTAGTCCCTATGATCTCGTCAGTCGCCCTGATGGTTCGATAGACCTGGATAAACTTGCCAATATTGCCCGTTTGCTCCAAACCCTGGACAAAGATGAGAACGCGGAAAACGGTATCCAGTTACCGTCCATCGAGCCATCGAAACGTACGATCGACCTTGCCCAAGGCCGCCGTCAGTTTGAACAAGATCCAGAAGTACTGACTCTATTGGCGAGCGCTGGCAGAAATCAGGGTTTGATATCTGCTGGACAAGCACTCGTTCACCTCCAGCAACATACCAAGCGAGAATTGGCCGGCGAGACTTTCACTATTGGTGGTGTGATCACCGGACTTAGCGGCGACGTGGTCCTGGCAAATCATGGCGTCGAGCATCTGAATCTCTCTCAAAATGGAAACTTCGAATTCACGCTGCCTTTGTTAGATGGTGAAGACTATAAAGTTACTGTTGCTACTCAGCCGCAAAACGGTGAATGTAGCGTTCAAAATGGCGAAGGGCTAGTAGTTGGAGCCAATGTTAATTACATCATTGTCTTTTGTGACGGTGGTGACAATACAGCTTTAGCACGCATCAATCAGTTGCAAGGTGTGCTGGAGATTACCACTGTTAGTGGGTATCGCATTGTCGTTAATCGTAGCGGCGACATTCCGATTGCATTACCTGTGAACGAACGCAATAGCACTCGCTTTACAATCGATCGTCAACCGGAAGGGCAGTGGTGTACGCTGGCGTCGAATTCAAACTCGGATTTTCTTTTTGAGGTGCAATGCGTTGCCTACCTCTATCACGTAGGTGGGACTGCGAGTGGAATTAGTGGTGCCGTCAGTCTGAGGTTGAACAAACAGGAAACGATAGTCGTCAATCAAGATGGTGGGTTTGTCTTTGAAAAGACGTTTTCACCCAATGCGGAATTTTCCTTAGAAATTCTCACAACGCCTGTTGGTGTTTCTTGCGAACTATCTCAAGTGAGTGGAAAGCTGCACGAGGCGTCTGTTGACAATATTGCCCTCTCCTGTGCACCAAATGCGCACAAAATAACCGTGAAGGCAAATGGGCTGGTTAACGGTGGTCAGTATCAACCCCTGAATATTCGCAACAACGGACGTGTGCCAGATACTGATATGGGGAACGGCACTTATGTGTTTGATGTCGCCTACGGTCAATCCTATGACTTGAGTATTGTTAATGATCCGGTTGGTTTAAAGTGTACGTTGCCCTTGCAGTCCAATGGGATTGTCAGTGGCGATATAAACGGTCTACAAGTTCAATGTAGTAGTGATGTGTTTACCGTCGAGGTCACGGTTAATGGCCTGAGTAATCACAATAATGGTCTGATACAACAGTGGGTGTCTGGTGCTTCTTTAGAAAAAGTGTTTAGACTACGTAACCGCTTCGGACGTTATGGGATCGCAGATGATCAGTATGATGACTATAGTTTTACCTTCAATTATTTGAACGATGAGTCGTTTCAACTCTCAATAGAGGAACAGCCTGTTGGTCAGACCTGTTCATTCAATAATGCATCTTCGCCTCTCGTCTTGGATGGCAATATTCAGGGGGCATCTGTACAAGCTGAAATCACCTGTACGAGCAACGAATACAAACTAAACCTGCAAGCGCCTGCCTATCAATACAGCAGCGGAAACGGACCACTATCAGTTTCAGTGAATGGACAGTCGCTAGTCTTCAATGCCGATAGCAGTGTGCACCAGGTTACACTCGTACACGACCAAACCTATAGCATCACAGTCGATAGCCAGACGCCTAATGGGCAGGTGTGTAGTTTCTCTGGTTTATACACGGTCTCTGGAAAAATTCTCGATGCCGATATTGGCGTTAACATAGCCTGTGAAAATAAGGCATTCAGCATAAATGGCGCACTGCTGAACTATGTGCCAACGGCCGGCGTGAGCGACGATCTACAATTAAACATCAGCGGACTCACCCGAGGCGACTCCTCGAACGCGCAAATTACGACAGATCATGGCGTAGGAGAATTCACTGGCCAAGTGACCCACGGACAAACCTATCGCGTAACTATCAATTCTCCCGCCGGGCAGACCTGTCTATTCGACACAGGCGCAACGACCAGTGTCGGCTATGACGTGTTGATTGATGCGGCGAATGGGAATACAGCAGACATTGTGTGTACGAATAATTCGGTTCAGTTAACGGTGAGTTTGACCGGGTTTTCGAATACGCGTTCGAATGAAAGTTTTATCTATTCTCTTAGAAGTAGAGTTTTAGATGAGACATTAAGCCCTGGATACGATACGCCTATTGATATTTCCGCGATCATTAATCGGGCGGTAGTGAATCATATGCGCTCCCACACTATTCATTACAACCAATCATATGTTGTTACTCAAGAGGTCAAGCCCAAAGGTCAGACCTGTGTTGCACAAGGAAGTACTTCGGGACTAGTTGGGGCAGAGAATATCGCAATCAATTATGTATGTACTAACGATGCCAGGACCGTAGCGATTACGATTAGTGATTTTCTGAACAGACAAGACAATGGCAGTTTCGCTATAAATTATGAACTTGATGGCAGTCCGGCGCAGAGTCAGAACGTGGAGACAAATGGTGTGCAATCGATAGACGCCTACTACGATACCAACTTCGACCTCTTGCTTAGTACCCTAAACGGACAATCCTGCGAGTTTGTTAGCCCAGCAAGCGGTATAACGCTTAGTAATAGCAACCGACAAGCCTCTGGCATTGTCGGCGTTGAGAACGTGACGGCATTCACCGTCGCCTGTACCAATAAGATGTTTAGTATTGCCGTTGACGATTCCGCGTTGCCTGTTGGATCAAGTTTTTCTATCGTAGACGACAATTCACAATTGGTGGCCATACAGACCGGTGCCGGTGGAAATCGATATTTTACGGGGGAATACACAAAGTCTTACCAGGCATCCCTCAGCAACATTCCTTCCTATAAAGAATGCGGCGTTAATGATGTAGCGACGAGTAGCGCGAGTCACGAAGTCGTGACCTCGATTAGCTTGCCAGTATTTGAAGTAAAGTGTGTCGATAAATTGTACGAGCTCTCCGTTACCACGGACGCGTCAATCTCGCCCGAACAGACAATAGATGTGACCTTGGGGGGAGAGACCATATCGGTTATCGGTTCCAGTACCAGGGTTTTTGCCAATAAGTTTGCCTTCGGCACGGGAATAGATATTTCACTTGATGCTCCTCCTGGCGGCGGGATGTGCTTAGCTTATAGGACGGATAACGACGAGTTGCTTAGCGGTAATAATACGATGCCTGCCGGTGACCTGTTGCTTGAAATACGTTGTCGGATTTCTCACACGGTTACGCTAGACGTTTCGGGTGTAGAATTCGGAAAATCGCTCGGCGTAGAAGTTTGGCATGTGGATAACGTCAGTGAAGTCGCTGATGCACAATGGCTGCTCGACAATGACGAATCCGAGCCGGGGCTTGGCTTTCCCACACGGTCATTTCACGTATCAGGCCTCGTGGATAGAGGTGTCTATAGCGTTGTTTTAGGGAATATACCTGCAGAGCAACGCTGTAAAATCACATCCCCTGCTGATTACGCTAGCTTCTCACTCGATAGAGACGTGAATATTTCTGTTGAGTGTCTGCCTGCATTTACGATTAGTGGGATCTTGTACGAACCCGCCATTTCTTATGGCGTCACTATTTCCGATTCCCTACATCCGGAAAGCACATTCACCGTTTCAGAATCAGACGCTATATCGGCGAGTAGAAGACGTCCCTACCGCTTGAGTGCACAGTACATAGAAGGTGATAGCTTTTCTTTGGCCTTGTCTAATGCCAATTGTCGATTTGTGAATTCCACAAACTCGAGCGGTACCATTACAAAGACAATTAACGATTTCGATATTATTTGTCTTACTGATATTGTGGTGTCGGAAGCAAAAATAGCCGCAAATAACTCTGGTCTTAGTGCCTGTATCACTGCCGCCGATACCGACTCTACACTATCGGTAAGTTCTATTGATTGCCCCTATCTCTACACGCTGCAGGGGCTTGAGTATTTTGATTCAGTATCACTGTTTTCCAACGCAAACACGCCAGTCATTGACCTTACCCCAGTTTCGCATCTGCGTTTGTTGAATACATCTGACACTTATTACGGTACACCAATCGAATATTTGGGGCTAATATCAAGAAGCGCCCTAGTGACTACAAATTTTTCAGATTTGACCAGCACGATAGTCGATGCCAACCTCAAACAATGCATAGAACAAAACATACTCGATAGACAATACCGTGGTAATAATGAAATCGTCGAGCTGGTTTGCGATGCAGAGAGAACAGGAATTATTCGCTCATTGAGTGGAGTGGGTGTCCTACGCAAGCTCAAGCGTCTCGAATTGATCGGGCACGATATTGCGGATTTGTCACCTCTCGTCGATTTAACCCTCTTGCCAAACAAGTTTGAGCAGCACTTCGAAGAAATCGTTATCACAAGTAATATTAGCTCGCTTGATATCACTCCATTGGGTCAAATTTCGTCGTTAACGAGTATTTCTATTGCCAATGCTTCGGTCGTCGATGTCTCTCCGGTTCTTCTTCTAAAGGACCTGACTTTTCTTGATCTTTCAAACAATTCTATTGAAGAGATACGAAACCCGAGCCAGCGCGAGTCCGCTTTGTTTTACCCACCCTTAGCGGAATATGTCGATCTGCGCGGTCAAAACAGCACAAGAAATTTATCGCAGATATTTGCGAGCGTCGCGTCTAGAGCACAGCTTGCCAATAGCGGTGACTATCTACATGATCCGTTTAACCCGAGCATGTCGGCTTACGACAATGGTAAGACATCATATAGCGTCAATGAGTTAAACAAGCCAATACCGGATAATACGAGAGAAGGTGTCGTCAGCGCTATCCGCATGCAGGGCGAAACGACGAATAACGGCGCAAAGATAACAGTGAATTTTACGCATCCAAGTTTGAATAATATTGATATCTATGTCGGTGCGCCCGCAAGTGCAAGTGTTCGCATTGTCAACAAAGGTGTCGCTCAAGCTGATACAGTCGTCAGTGGAGGCCCTACCTATCAAGTCACCTACACGATGCCAACTGTGAGTCAGTGGAACGGGGCGTGGTATGTGAAAGTACTAGACCGTACAAATAGTGAAACAGGAACGTTTGATTCCTGGTCCATAGAAGAAATCATTCCGTAGGCGATGGCTACTCAGAAGAAGCCTGGTTCATAGACTCTCCAAACTTCCCGTCATTAATAATCTTTGCGGGTGGAAGACTGGAGACAGGGCTTAACCAGGCAAGCAGAGGCGTCCATTGTTGAAGATCTTTTTCAGCCATACGGCGATTGATTTCGAAGATGCTCAATCCCGACTGGATTGCGCGAATATAATTTTGTGAATCCCTCAAGGTAGTGAGAAACGGAATCTCCAACTCCAGTAGAAACTTCTCCAGGCTTTGAAAAATACGCGTGTTAATGCGGACGCGGTTGGCGACAACTCCCAAACGCTGTTTTTTTATATCAAACATATCACCACTGAGAATTTCGTATACCAATTCACCGGTGGCGCGAATGTCCAGGATAGATGGTAGTACGGGAATAATAATGACATCGGCGAGACGTACGAGCTCGCGCAAATGCAGTCCGCGTACCCCGGCAGGTGTGTCGATGACCAGGTATTCCGCCCCCGCCACTTCGGCAGCATTGAAATCTACATTTTTTGTAGAAAAAATCGGGTCAGCTTCTTTGGGGCGGTCCTTCAGCCAGCCTTCAAAAGACTTTTGCGGATCGAGATCAGCGGCGAATACCTTAATTCCCCAACATGCATAATAGGCGGCCAGATTGGTGGCAATCGTGGATTTCCCGGATCCACCCTTGGAATTGAGTATCAAAAATTTTTTCATTGTTTAGCTCCCCATCGAGGTAAACAACGAAAATGCAGAATATATACCGACGACCTTGCGTGGCGGCCTAGAGATTTCTCATTAAGAGGCCGAGGTCGGCCTTTTCTACGGGCAAGTGCAATACCACTTGATAACCGCTTCCCGGCGCGACATCCATACCGTTTCCCTTGGTGTCCTCCAGGTTGTCCAAGTGGAACTGCAAGTTTCCCTCTGGCAGCATGAGTTCCATAGAATCACCTTTACAAAAGCGGTTTTTGACGTCGACGACAGCCTTGCCCGAAGCTTTATCGAAAGACAGGATTTCACCGACGAACTGTTGCTTATCGATGACGGAATTGCCAGTGTTATAGTTCTGATATTCCTCAGGGACGTGGCGGCGATAGAAGCCTTCCGTGTAACCGCGATTGGCAAGATTATCCAGTTCAGACATCAAGGACATGTCGAAAGGTTTACCCGCCAGCGCATTGTCGATGGCACGACGATAAACCTGAGCGGTGCGCGCGGTGTAATAATGCGACTTGGTGCGACCCTCAATCTTCAGCGAGTCCACGCCAATCTCGATAAGCTTGCCTACGTGTTGTACGGCACGCAGATCCTTGGAATTCATGATATAAGTGCCGTGTTCGTCTTCGAAAATCGGCATCATTTCGCCGGGGCGCCCGCCTTCTTCCAGCATGAATATTTCTTGCGACTTTTCTGGTTGAAACATCACAGGTTGTGCCTGTTGAAGTGGCGATGTTTGTGGCTGGGTTTTCGCTTTAATATCGCCGCTCAGATCTTCCTCTGCTTGTACGACCTTGTAGTCCCAGCGGCAGGAATTGGTACAGGTACCTTGATTTGGATCACGGTGGTTAAAATATCCAGATAACAGGCATCGACCGGAATAGGCAATACACAGTGCACCGTGTACAAAAACTTCCAGCTCAGTGTCCGGACACTGCTGGCGTATTTCAGTAATTTCTTCCAGTGAAAGTTCTCGCGACAGTATGACTCGTTCGATTCCGATGCTAGCCCAGAACTTCACTGCCGCGTAATTTACCGTATTGGCTTGTACCGAAAGATGTATGGTTTGTTCCGGCCAACGCTCGCGCACCATCATAATTAAACCCGGATCGGACATAATTAGCGCATCGGGACCCATCGCAATCACCGGTTCCATGTCGCGAATATATGTCTTTAATTTCGCATTGTGGGGCATGAGGTTGCTCGCCACAAAGAAGCGTTTTCCCAGAGCATGAGCTTCATCAATGCCTGTTTTCAGGTTCTCAAGGGTGAAATCATTATTGCGTACACGAAGACTGTATCGCGGCTGGCCGGCGTAAACCGCGTCGGCGCCGTATGCAAAGGCATAACGCATATTCTTGATGGTGCCGGCTGGAGAAAGTAACTCAGACATAACTAATTGATTGCCAAAGAATTTAAAGAGGTCTAATTCCGGGGTATTTTACTATGAAAACGCTCGGGATACGACATAAATCCTGCTTCCATTGATATCAGTTGGTCGCAAGAACAGGCCATATGTCCTGATTTTGTTTCCCCGGTACGATATTCCGTGCGTGTCTTTTATACTGAAACACAATACAATTTTTTCTTTTGAACAAGTAGTTAGGTAATCGATATGATCAAAGTCGGAGTGGTCGGAGGAACCGGTTATACCGGGGTGGAGTTGTTGCGGATACTGGCGGTGCATCCCCAGGTGCAATTGCAGGCGGTTACTTCCCGATCTGAGGCAGGCATGCCTGTTAGCGAGATGTTTTCCAATCTACGCGGATATGTCGATATCCCTTTCACTGAGCCAGACCCGAAGGTGTTGAACCAGTGCGACATCGTATTTTTCGCAACACCGAATGGCACAGCGATGAATATGGCGTCTGAATTACTTGAAGCCGGCGTTAAACTTATTGATTTAGCAGCTGATTTTCGGCTTAAACAGGCCCAGGAATGGGAGCAATGGTATGGCATGCCCCATGCTTGTGCTCACTTGTTAGAAGAGGCCGTTTATGGGCTACCGGAAGTGAATCGCAGCGAGATCGCGAAAGCCAGACTGGTGGCGAATCCTGGGTGCTATCCGACAGCCGTGCAACTTGGGTTTATTCCTCTTTTAGAACATGGGCTTGTAGAGCCTGCTGGCTTGATAGCCGACACAAAATCAGGCGTAAGCGGAGCAGGGCGCAAAGCCAGCGTGGCGCACTTATTGTGTGAAGCGAGTGAGAGCTTTAAAGCCTACGCCGTCGGAGGGCACAGACACCTGCCAGAAATTCGACAGGGCCTTGAGCAAGTAGTCAATCGTTCAGTTGGATTGACCTTTGTCCCACACTTGACGCCAATGATACGCGGAATTCATGCAACGCTATACGCGAAGCTAATAAAACCTGCGCAAGATGTCGATCTACAAGCTATATATGAACAACGGTACCGTTCAGAGTTTTTTGTGGATGTAATGCCCAAGGGGGCACATCCCGAGACGCGTAGTGTGAAGGGCAGCAATATGTGTCGTATTGCGGTTCACCGACCACAGGGCGGTGATACGGTAGTAGTACTGTCAGTAATCGACAATTTGGTGAAAGGCGCAGCGGGACAAGCGGTGCAGAATATGAACATTATGTGTGGGTTTGAAGAGCAGCTTGGTATAAGCGCGCCTGCATTACTTCCGTAAAATTAGAGGGGAGTTCTGACTATATATGAAACGATCGGGGAGTTTGGTAGTAAAACATCACTCGCCTTTACAGCGATGGGGCATGCTTCTGGGCAGTATTCTGGCCATGTTAAGTATCAGTTGGGGACTTTATATCTACGGCAAAAAGAATGCAGGATATGATCAACTAGAGGCGAGTGCGATGGAAGACCGCCTGCGGACGACGATTGAAAGTCTGAAGCAGGAGCGAGACAACCTGCGCGATCAGATCGCTCTGTTGGAACGTTCAAACCAAATGGACAAACAGGCTTATGTCGAGGTAGATGTGAACCTCAAATCCTTGCAGGAAGAAATACTCGAACTGCGGGAAGAAGTTTCTTTCTACCGGGGAATTGTGTCGCCTAACGAGAGCTCAGCCGGGCTGCGTGTCGAGCGTATACGGGTGTCGCAATCGGGGGAAGACCGGCTCTATCACTACGAATTAGTGTTGTCCCAGGTGCTGAAAAATGATCGCACGGTGAGTGGGCAAGCCGAATTTGTGATCGATGGTTTACAGGACGGGCGTCCGCGAGAGTTAGACCTGTCGGATGTTGCCGTGAAGGGTAAGCGAAATCTAGGCTTTAAATTCAAGTACTTCCAAAAATTTGATGGCGATATTGAACTACCGGAAGGATATACCCCCAGAAGTATTCAAATAAGTGTGCGCGCGAGCCGACAAAAACAAATAGAGAGTTCTTTTGATTGGGCCTCCGTAACCTCTACCAATGATGCGTCGCTAAAGAGTGCGGAGACGGCAAGTACGCTGCAATAGTAGGGAAATGAATGAGCAAGAGTTTTCAGGCATTCTTGGCAAATAACGGTTGGGTTGGCATCTTCCTCACCTTTTTGTTGTCGGCCGGCGCTTGTGCTGAGCAGGGTGGAGACTTTATACCGAGTACGGCATCTTCTCCGGTTATACCTACGACCACATCGATGGTCATTGAGGATCGAGAGAGCAAATCAGGTCTGCATAACGCGTTAGAGTCCAGAAAACAGGCAAGCGAAGTTTGTCGAAAAATTGCCAGCAAGCTCAGCAGCGTCAAATTAGCAGATTGCCAAAAGAAAGAAATACGCACGAGTGGTGGAATGTCTGTTGATGGCGTACCCATTATTCTGCAAGAGTACCCGCCGATAGAAGGCAAGGAATCCAAGGGACGTGTATTGATACTTGGTGGAATTCATGGCGATGAGCTTTCTTCCATCAGCATCGTTTTTAACTGGATGCGTACGCTTGATAAATATCATTCAGGGATGTTCCATTGGCATGTTGTCCCGCTGGTAAACCCAGATGGACTGTTTCAAAAAACACCACAACGTATGAATAAAAACGGTGTGGATTTGAACCGAAATTTCCCCACTGATAACTGGCACAAAGAAAGTAATGACTACTGGCATCGTACGAACAAAAATCCGCGTCGGTATCCAGGGCCGAGCCCGCTTAGTGAACCTGAATCCAAATGGCTAGCCAAGGAAATTTCGGAGTTTAAACCCGATGCTATCGTGTCTATTCACGCGCCCTACGGCATTCTCGATTTTGATGGCCCGCGTAGTGCGCCCAAGCGACTGGGGCATTTGCATCTGAATCTTTTGGGAACCTATCCGGGGTCTCTTGGAAACTATGCTGGGGTGCACCAGGAAATTCCTGTGGTAACTATAGAATTGCCTTTCGCCGGGATCATGCCTACAGAGCGCCAGATGAATCAAATTTGGACAGATTTGATTAAATGGTTATCAACGAATGTAAATGATAAACCTGCCGTCATGCAGGTTATGAATGAGAAAGCTCAAACAGATCCTTCGTAAAAGATCCGCCAGTTGTTATCGGTTTCCTGTTTTAAATAGATTCTTTTGCGCTGTTTGCCACGATAATTGTTGCTCACATAAGTTTGCACAAAGGTGATGACTGTTACTTTCTCATTGCCGGGATACTCAAGTATGCTGATGTCATCGAGATTGATCTTGATATAGTCTTTAAATTGGTTGACAGAAAGTTTTTCTTGTTTCCATTGCGCAAAGTCTACACCCTCCGCGCTAAAATCATTTGAATAGTGGGACATATAACGATTGTGATCGAGGCTTTCCCAGTCTTTTTTCCAACGCATGAGAATATCAGTAAACAATTCGCGTCGTTGTTGAAGTGAGTCGGTGTCAACCCATTCAACGCCGTCGGCAATAACAAACGGCGTGGTTTGGTCGACACTGATGTACGGCTTTATACGATCAAAATCATTGTTGGTGACGGTGACACATCCATCGCTGTCGAGTGGCGGACGGGAATAAGTGCTGAGAGGATTGCCGTGTAGCCATATCCCTGAACCCGTGCGTCCCCTGAATCTGTCCCAGCTATTGGGATAATTAATCGGAAATGCGCCGTGGCCATAAAAGTCGGGCAAAGATTCCGGTTCCAAAAAGCGAGAAACAAAGTAAACACCTAACGGCGTTCGCTTGTCGCCTTCCATCAGTTTGTCGACGCCATTTTTTCCGATTGAGGCGTAGAAATCATCTACCAGCACCGGTGCGCCATTCTTGTTGCGGTATAGCATCAGGCGAGACTGTGATGTGTCTACCAAAATAATGTTTTTTTGTTCGCTATTGAGTTGTAGCAAATAGCGTGGCAAGTGGTTTTGCTGAGGGTGTTGCGTATGATGTTTCCAGCGTGCGACCGCCTCTTCGCGTAAGGCGTCGATCTTTTCACCTTCCGTATGATAGGGCTGACCGAAGGTATTTAAGGCCTGAGTTTTTGCCTTTAAAAAATCAGCATAAACCAACTGCGCAAGTTTGAAGCGAGGGTTTTCTGATACAAGTTTTTCCAAGCGCTCAATGGCGGTATCAATATTGAGCTTTTTTATGTCTTCTATAGCAGATATTAATCGCTTTTCATGGGTGTCTGAGTGAACGACTTCTGCCTGAGAATAACCACTGGCAAGACCTGTCGCCAATGCGCATATGAGAAGTACAAGCCTAGTTTGAAACGTTTTCACTAATAATCTTCCAACTGTTACCTGTGTTCTGTAGAACCACCTGCTTAACTATTTTATCGTCCAAAGTGTTCGATCGATAATGCTGCAAAAAATGTACGCTCGCAAGACTGGAATCGGTCGAAAGTACGATGTCGAAGTTGCTGACTTTTACTTCGATAAAGGAGGGTGCTTTTAGGCGGTCGCGGCGGTAATACTGCCAGTCGCTACGTGAGACGCCGGGTGGTGTTGCAAAGGATTCACTGTAAAAACTCAAATATTGCACCGCATCCTGGCGGGACCAGGCAGTTGCCCAACCGCTGATGGTTGCTTCAATGTCACGTCTGGCTTCACCCTGCGTCAATGCGGTCGCTTTATTAGATGATTGCGTCGGTTCTTGGGGCACCGCTTCTTGATTCGACGATGTTGTGAAATCGGCATAGTACGTAAGTTTTAGTGGCGGCGGAGATTCTGGGGTAGTGTTGGATTCGTCATTAATCGCTTTTTCGTATGCCTTCTTAGCTTTAAAAGCATAAATAGATGAAAGATTGTCGTATAGCGCAGCATAAGCCGGATGGTTTTTAATGCCAAGTTCCAACATCGCCACGGCATTTTTGTCGTCGCCTGCTGAATAGTAGATAAAGGCCATATTGTTGTAAAACTGCGGATGATGTTCCAGTTGCTGGCGGTATTTATTCAACATGTTTCGTGCTTCAGAAAAACTGTTGTTCTGAATATAGGCGCTCGAAAGTAAAAGTATGGCGTCTGGGTCGTTAGGTGTATTGCGAAGATACGTCGTTGCAACTTGGATAGCGTCTCGTGTCTGATTCTTTTGTAAGAGTGACTGGATTTCCTGCAATTCCGCGATGGACCCGGCTAAGGCATTGGTAGTGGTGCAACAAGCGGCGATGAGCAGCGATACCAACAAACCCTTATACATGTACAATTCGGCCCTGAATGTCGAGATTCGCCCCATTATACATAAAGCAGAGCGACAGTGAGTGTTGAACTACAAGCTCAAACCGCCCAGGCGTTTGGTAACCTGATGTTTGTGCCAGGTCACACCAAATAGGAATCCCAGTGACAGGATAAAAATTAGGCCGCCTATAATGAAGTACAACGGCGCCATATTTGACTGCGAGATATCAAAAAGCGATTGACCGCCAAATTCGGAGATTCCTTGTCCAACTTGTTGTTGCAGACGTTCAACTTCTAATTGAAGTTGCTGTTTGTCATTTTCGAGCTGAACAATATCCGAATCTTTCTCTCCACCAACTGCTGGGGAGCCACTTCTAATTCGAGTGATCTCGTTCTCAAGGCGTTTAGTATGAGCGAGTGCTTCTTCAAGCAGAAGCTGTGCCGGTTTGCTTTTAGATAAGTAGGCGCTCTTTACCCAGCCTTCTGTGCCACCAGGACTGCGAACTTTCGTGTGACGTCCTTTGTTTTCGATAATTTCCAATGGCGTACCTGACGACACGACCGCGATCGATGGGCCGCCGTTAATAGGTTCGGGACGTATCCCAACTCTTAGTGTGTCGGCTACGTAGAGTGTCTGGGCATGTACAGACTCCAGCAAAGCACCACATAGTAAAAACATGATTACTGTAAGGCGTGTTTTACCAAAGGTGTAAATCATTTATTTACCCTATATTTTCCGATGATTATCTTGGGTTCTGCGTTTCCGTGTGAGACTCAATTGAAATCAGTGTATGATCACTGATGCAAAACAACGGTAAAGAATTACGCAAACATATTTTAGAGTCGGCACAAGCCAGTAGAAATTTAGCGAATTGATCACAGTTTTCCAAATTCAATCCCTGTTCGGCGTTTTTATGTCGTGCATCAAAGACGGTTGCAAAAACTTATCCAGTTCCCTGAAAATACCGAGCAAACTGACTAAAGTTGCTTGTACAAAAGTTTTCAATATAGGTCAACTTTTTGTTGGAATTTGTCAGTGCAAAATGCTGGATGGGTAGTAAAGATAGGTGGCAATAGCGTCGATATCTACCTCTAGTGGAATATGTTTAATTTTTCAGCTACAAGCTAGTATCAGCGCCAAGCTGGGATCTACGTAATGACAGGAGCGAATGTCTAACCATGATGGGAAAAAAACGCCGTACCGCCAAAATTGACTCACTCATCGGACAAAACACCGAAATAAAGGGTGATGTTATTTTTTCTGGTGGTCTACATGTGGACGGAAAGGTATCGGGGAATGTTATCGCCGAAGAGCGCGGCTCATTGTTGACAGTCAGTGATCAGGGAGCGGTCGAAGGAGAAGTTCGAGTACCGAACGTCATTCTAAATGGATCCGTTGTGGGCGACGTCCACGCTAATGAAAGAATTGAACTGGCGCCACATGCGAGAGTGAACGGAAATGTTTACTATAATCTGATCGAAATGGCGATTGGTGCGGAAGTTAATGGAAAGTTGGTTCATCGCTCTGAGGCAAATAAGCCAAAGCTGACGCACATGCCTGAAAGTAAAGAAGAAAATGCCATGGGCGTGGTTCCTGAACCGGCCAAAAGTTGACTGTACAAATTGGTTATTGGATAATATCGACAACGCTTGCAATACGATAGCCTGGGGTAAAGAAAATGCTTGATACGACCACCGAAATGGAAAGCCCGTTGGATTTTACAGCGGCGGCAGCAGCCAAAGTTAAGAGCTTGATCGAAGAGGAAGGAAACGCTTCCCTGATGTTAAGAGTCTTTGTCACCGGTGGTGGATGCTCCGGTTTTCAATACGGGTTTACTTTCGATGAGAATTTGCAGGACGGTGACACCGAAGTCGTTAAAGACGGCGTCAAATTGCTTATCGATCCGATGAGTTTTCAATATCTGATGGGCGCGGAAATAGACTATACAGAAGGTCTGGAAGGCGCGCAGTTCGTCATCAGAAACCCCAATGCCACTACTACCTGTGGATGTGGCTCGTCCTTTTCCGTATAGGTTTCCATCTACAAATTCAACGCTTGAATTAGTATTGAAAGATTAAGGAGGTATCCATACCTCCTTAATTTTTTGTATTATTGTCCGTTCGAAACGTATCTGACAAAAAGATTTCTTTCTGGAATTCAATCCAGGGTTCAACTTACCCGATATAGTCTTATCGCTATCAGGGAGATAGTTATGAGTGAATATTTGCCAGGACTGGAAGGTGTTCCAGCCACAAAATCCAATATTTCTGACATTGACGGGGAAAAAGGGATTCTGTCGTACCGCGGCTTTCCTATAGGAGAGTTGGCGCATAACAGTACGTTTGAGGAAACCTGTCTTTTGCTGCTCGATGGTCGCCTACCGACAGCCCATGAATTGGCGGTTTTCGACGAGCAACTGCGAAGCAACCGTCGAGTTAAGTTTAATATCCGTTCTTTGATGAAGGCCCTGCCGCCTACAGGTCATCCTATGGAAATTCTGCAAACGGCTGTGGCGAGTCTTGGCGTGTTCTATCCTGGTAACGAATGTCTGACTAGTCCGGAGGCTTGTGAGGACCTGGATTACATCCACAATATGACAGTAAAAATCCTCGCTCGCATGCCAGTTATCGTGGCGATGTGGGAGCATATTCGTAATGGCTATGACCCAATCGAGCCCCGCGCAGATCTCAGTTTTGCGGAGAATTTCCTATTTATGCTTCACGGTCGTGAGCCTGATCCGGTGGCGGCAGATATCATGGACAAGTGCCTTATTTTGCACGCCGAACATACAATTAATGCTTCGACCTTTGCGGCTCTGGTGGCCGGTTCCACTCTGGCTAGTCCCACTGGCGTGATTGCGGCTGCGGTTGGCACTTTGTCTGGGCCACTCCATGGTGGAGCCAACGAAAAAGTTGTGCATATGCTGGATGAAATTGAGTCCCCCAAGGATGCGCGAGCCTGGCTTGATAAAAAGCTGGCAAACAAAGGCAAAATTTGGGGTATGGGCCACAGGGAATATAAAACCAAGGATCCACGCGCAACTATACTGCAGCAGTACGTGGAAAAGTTTGTGTCAGATCGGGGCGGACAATTAAGCAAGAAGTTCGAAATCGCGTTGGCGCTTGAAGAAGCGGCTACCGAGCGTCTTGGACCAAAAGGTGTTTTTCCCAATGTGGACTATTATTCCGGCATTCTTTATGACGAAATGGGAATACCAACGGATCAATTTACCTCAATCTTTGCAATATCTCGGGCGGCAGGTTGGCTAGCCCACTGGCGTGAACAGCTTTCAGACAACCGGATCTTTCGTCCAACGCAGATTTACGTTGGCGAGAAAAACCGAGTCTATGTGCCACTAGCTGACCGGGCCTGATAAATAGATCCAAGTAGGACGCTTTGTTCTGCGCCAGTGACAGGAGGCAGGTTGCCACTTAGCTGGTTCATGCGGCGGTAGGCCAACCAGGCAAAGGCCGTAGCTTCTACCCAAGCGGAATTTAACCCGAGTTCGTCGGTAGTGCTAACACGAGCTTCCTCTAGATGATGTTTGAGTCTTTCTACCAAGAAAGAATTTTGTGCCCCGCCGCCGCAAAGAAAACAGGACTTGGATCCGGATGCGTAACGTTTGATTGCATCGCTGCTGCTGATGGCGGTGAGTTCACATAGCGTTGCCATGACATCACGCGCTGACATGGTTTTGTGTATTCGGGCTCCGAGCCAGCCCATGTTGAAATGCTCACGACCAGTACTTTTGGGTGGAGGGGTTTCAAAAAAGGCATCATCAAGTAATGTCTCGAGCAAGTCCTGCTGTATTTGGCCGCTCCGGGCGATATTGCCGTTTTTATCATATGGCTGCTGATAATAGGCCTGCATCCAGGCATCCATCAGGACATTCCCCGGTCCTGTATCAAATCCGATAGTACTCTGCCCATCACGGGGTATGTGCGTAATATTGGCAATTCCCCCGATATTCATGATGACACGGTCTTCCTCAGCGCTATGAAAAATGGCCTGATGAAATGCGGGAACCAGTGGTGCGCCCTGACCACCAGCCGCCATATCAAGGCGTCTGAAGTCGGCAATGGTTGTGATCCCTGTGTGATAGGCAATCTGGTTCGGGTCACCTATTTGCAGTGTGAAGCCAAACGGTGGGGATGGTCGGTGACGTATGGTTTGTCCGTGGCTCCCTATGGCCAGAATTTCGTCATATGACGTGTCGGCTTGTAGCAGTAGCTGATTTACGCTCTCGGCGGCCCATGCGCCCAGTTCGGCGTCTAGTCTCCCCATCTGGTCGATTTCATCCTCACCAGGGGTACAGAGTTTTAAAATTCGTCGTCTTAATTCATCGGGGTATGGTCGCGAGAGGGATTCAATAACCTGGGGTATAGTGTTGGAGAAGTCCACCAGTACTGCATCTAAACCGTCAAGACTGGTACCTGACATCAAGCCGATGCATAGTTTTGTCATGCTCTCCCTGCCTGTTGTACAAACTATTGGTTAAAGTTCATAGCAATGCGATCGCCCTTGAGGTAGGAAAACTGGGCCAACAGAATATTCGCTTTTTGTGAAAAATCTTCCTGGTATTGCTTTTCCAGAGGGGCGGCATCCGGGAGTTTTACCGTCAAAGGGTTGCGGTGAACGCCAGCGACACGGAATTCGTAGTGCAGGTGCGGTCCTGTTGCGCGTCCTGTACTACCAACATAGCCGATAACCTGACCTTGTTTGACATATCTGCCATTACCCACTTTGCGATTGAAGCTGTTCATGTGGGCATACAATGTACGGATGCCGCCACCGTGCTGGATGATGACAGTTTTTCCGTAACCTCCCTTTTGACCACGAAAAATGACTTTTCCGTCACCGGAAGCCTTGATTGGAGTGCCACGAGAGGCTGCGTAATCCACCCCCTTGTGTTGGCGCCAAGTCTTTAGTGTTGGGTGTTTGCGGCTGCCATAGCGCGAGCTGATACGGGTGAAATCAACAGGCATGCGTAGAAAAGTCTTGCGCATACTCTTGCCATCCGGTGAGAAAAAGGCAGAACGGCCCTTATCATCAGTGTAGCGAATGGCTTTGTATGTTTTACCCTGATTGGTGAACTCTGCGGCGAGGATATTCCCATTTTGTATTTTTACACCATCAAGAAAATGTTCTTCATACATAAGCATGAATTCGTCGCCTTCACGAATATCGAGTGCGAAGTCGATATCCCACCCAAATATATAAGCCATATCCATGATAATGGTTTCAGGTAGGCCGGCATCCTGTCCCGCTTCAAAAAGCGAAGATTTGATCACTCCCTTTGCAAAGGCAACGTGCGTATCGAAGTCGCGAGAGTCAATTTCGCTATATAGGGCGTCTTCCTGATCCCGCTTTATATTAAGCGAATTTCGCTCATCTATTTTGTACACTAGCTCCTCTAGGTGTGCGTTGTCGTCTATCTTCAGCTCGATAAGCTGCCCGGGGAGTATGTGCTTCAATCGCTTGGCGTCCTTTCCAAGAGACATGATTTCGTGGACTTGTTGATGTCCAAGACCTGCGCGCTGGAAGATCAGAGATAGTGTATCTCCACGACGAACCTCTATTGTTTTCCAGCTTGATTCACCTGCGATATTGCTGTCGGCTTCGACGCCAAGCACAGTAGTTTCCGATGGGGGAACTAAAAGAGGCATGGTGTAGCGTTCTGTAATCTCATTGGCATGCCAGCGCATAGCGGCTACATCAAGTGAAAACATAGCACCGAAAGTAAGGATGCAGACAAAAATGAATAGATTTTGTTTTAGCTTGCTCGTGACTTCTTGGCGATGCTGGCGCATGTTCTGAAAATTCCCCACCGTGTTTATTACTTTGCATTCGACGTTGAAATAGTATCATCAATACAACTGTTTAACGAACTATCGACGTTATACCCAAATCAGTTTAGCGAACAGTTCACAGTTTCGAGCAAAAGTGTCGCAAAAACGAGAATTCTATCGATATCCGACGGTGACTGAGAAAATCTCCCAGTCTTCGTCTTCGGATACGGAGCTTTCAAATTGCTTGCCAACAAGATCAGGCAGGCCTGGAAGATAGGCCGTAACTTCGTTGCGGCGATTGGCTTTTGAATGGTAGAGCGCGATATCTGCATTATGTATAAAGGGCTCCACTTTGTCACAGTCGGGGGCTAGTTGAGCTACCCCCATGCTGGCGGTGATGCGTAATTTTTTGCATTTGTGGAAAATCGGCGTACTGGCAATTTTCACACGCAGCCTTTCGGCCAGAACCAAAGCCCCTTCAAGCGAGGTCTCTGGCAGGATAATGATGAATTCCTCTCCTCCATATCGCCCGATAGTGTCTGAGCTTCTGAGTGATGATGAGGCAAGTTCTGCGACGGTTTTTAAAACCTGGTCTCCCATTAGGTGGCCAAAGTTGTCGTTAACTCGCTTAAAGTGATCTAGATCGAATAAGATTATCGAGAGCTTGTGTCCATACCTCACCGAGCGGCCAATGTCTTTCTCAAGGGTCTGAATCAGGAAGCGTCGATTATAGATGTTCGTTAACGCATCCCGGCTGCTCATTTCGGAGAGGTTCTTTACTGCATCTTTAAGTAGAGTCTCATAAATACTGCTGTCGGTAACGTCATATAGCGTAATGCAGACGAACTCTTCCCCTGAATCGGGATCTTGCAAGGGGATAAACGTGCAGTTTTGACGCATGCAGTCAACACCGCCGGAAACTGGACGGTTATGGTTGAATGGCAGTAGATATGGGCGTGTGTCCCAAGAAGTGAAAGCATAGTTACGCAAGATGAACACGTTGCGAATCTTGGGCTCCAACCATTCCCTAGGTAAATCTGGAAATGCCTCGAATAGATCGCGACCGACGACTTGTACTGGGGGGATGTCACTGTGGTTGGCCAGAAATTCGTTCCACAAAACAATCTGGAATTGGCTATTAACGACGATTACGCCCGCATTGAGCTTGTCGATAATGGTTTCCAGGAGTTTGTGTGAATTTAATGGCATCTATAAATTATCCAGAAAGCTATCCAAGTCTTTTCTGAGGATGTCGATACCGCTGTCTTCCATAACGATTAATAAATGCGCGCGGAAATCGAGATTTTCCAATGCGAAACTTACCTCGATAAACAATACGTTTTGCCAATTAAACTTGGAGGTGTCGAATATATTGTCCGCATAGGTGCGTTTTGATACCAATGAAGGTGGTCCAAACTTCAACTTGAAGTCTAGTGTATGGGCAATGCCGTTCATACAAGCACCAACAAGAATGTTGCTTATATCCAGTTTGAGCTCGGTTTCAAGATCTGCGTTTCTATCGCCTTGATACCCCATTAACGTAGCGAGTTGTTCGTTAGTATCCTGATAAAAAAGCGTCATGGCTTCGCCTCGCCAATGACCAAAAAATGCCTGCCGTGTACAGACATATTCTCGTTCGGAATCTATGAGGCGGGTAATTGTAGGTTTGATCTCGTCCTGGTCTGTTGTTGCAATTTTGGGTATAGATAGTTCCACAAACGTTTCTAGAACTTTCGCAAGTTGCTCGCCTGCGCGCCCCATGCCTATGTTGACGATCTCTGAAAGAGCGTCATGTTGATCTTGGCTAAGGAGGCTGTTGGTATTCATGTCAGTGGCCTACAAAACGCCATATTGCTTTAGTACAGGGAGTAAATTTTCACCCCCGATAGGTTTTTTTATAAAGCCTGCCGCTCCGAGTTTCATCACTCTTTCTTCGGCTTCCGGCTGGATGTCAGCCGTCACGACAAAAACGATACAATTTAACCCCTCTTGTTGTAAGGTCTCAAGAACTTGATATCCGTCCATCTCGGGCATCGTCAAATCGAGAAACATTAGTTCGACGTCCCCCTTTCTATAGGCTTCTAGTGCTTCTTTGCCGTTGCTTGCCTGGGATATTTCGACGTCCCACGATGGAGGTAGGGATCGAATAAGCATCTTCCGCGAAATTGCGGAATCATCTACAACAAGTACTTTTGTGGGCATTTGGTACTCCAAGTCTCATGGTGATCTCTATTACATAGGTACATTAGACGTAACTAGGCCTATCAAGATGTTTCGACCAATCAGGGTGGTATCTGTAGCCTAAGAATTGGTGTAGACGAGGAGAATTCATGGGGCTACTACAGTTGATGGCTTTCTCCCCTTAACCACTGCCGAATCAATTGAGCAGTTCTTCCCGGAACTTAGAAATTTTGTGTAATCCTTGTTCTCGTCCCTTTGTTAAGGCGAGGCTATCCTTTTGTTTTTATGAGGTAAAATAATTTTCATTAAAAGCGCTTGTGTTTTTTTTTGTCGCCTCTATAATGCGCACCTCTTCGACGCAAGAGCGTCGAGTTCCAGGACGGAACATCTGCTGAAAAGCGCTTCAAAAAAGCGCTTGTTTTTTGAAAAAGGCTGCGTATAATGCGCGCCTCTTCGCAAGGAACAGCGGAACAAAAGTTGTCAAAGCTGATTATTTAAATGCTTGACAGGCTTAAAAAACAGCGTAGAATGTGCGCTCCTTTGCTGGACACGAATGACAGCAAAAGCTCTTTAAAAATGTGAAGATCAAGTAATTTGTGTGGGCGCTTACGTAACAACGCCAGGTCGAACGAAAGAATATCGATATACTATTTATATAGTCTCTGTCGAACCTTTATTTAGATCTTAAGATCAAAAATCTTCAACTGAAGAGTTTGATCCTGGCTCAGATTGAACGCTGGCGGTATGCTTAATACATGCAAGTCGAACGGCAGCAGCAGAGCTTGCTCTGGCTGGCGAGTGGCGGACGGGTGAGTAACGCGTAGGAATCTGCCTGACAGTGGGGGATAACTTGGGGAAACCCAAGCTAATACCGCATACACTCTACGGAGGAAAGACTTCGGTCGCTGTTAGATGAGCCTGCGTTGGATTAGCTTGTTGGTGGGGTAAAGGCCTACCAAGGCGACGATCCATAGCTGGTCTGAGAGGATGATCAGCCACACTGGGACTGAGACACGGCCCAGACTCCTACGGGAGGCAGCAGTAGGGAATATTGGACAATGGGCGAAAGCCTGATCCAGCAATACCGCGTGTGTGAAGAAGGCCTGCGGGTTGTAAAGCACTTTCAGAGGGGAGGATAATGACGTTACCCTCAGAAGAAGCACCGGCTAACTCTGTGCCAGCAGCCGCGGTAATACAGAGGGTGCAAGCGTTAATCGGAATTACTGGGCGTAAAGCGCGCGTAGGCGGCTCGTTAAGTCGGATGTGAAAGCCCTGGGCTCAACCTGGGAATTGCATTCGATACTGGCAGGCTAGAGTATGGTAGAGGGAAGTGGAATTTCCGGTGTAGCGGTGAAATGCGTAGATATCGGAAGGAACACCAGTGGCGAAGGCGACTTCCTGGACCAATACTGACGCTGAGGTGCGAAAGCGTGGGGAGCAAACAGGATTAGATACCCTGGTAGTCCACGCCGTAAACGATGTCAACTAGATGTTGGGAGGGTCTGCCTCTTAGTGTCGCAGCTAACGCAATAAGTTGACCGCCTGGGGAGTACGGCCGCAAGGTTAAAACTCAAAGGAATTGACGGGGGCCCGCACAAGCGGTGGAGCATGTGGTTTAATTCGATGCA